>JBFINI010000188.1:0-6386 GCA_041611275.1 Burkholderiaceae bacterium | reverse complement strand
TCAGCCATTTTTTCGCGGACGCGCAGGGAAGCAAGCGCCGCGCCGCTTTCGGGCGGCGTCAATTCTTGCCGCGCAGCCATTGTTCGACGGCGTCGAACTGACCGCAGTGCGTCAGGTCGACCTGCAGCGGCGTGACAGAGACGAACCCGCTTTCTGTGGCGAAGAAATCTGTGCCCGTACCGGAATCCATTGCCAAGCCGGCGGGACCGATCCAGTAGATTGTTTCGCCGTTCGGGCTGGTATCACGGACCACGGGTTCCGAATGGTGTCGCTTGCCCAGTCGCGTCACCTGCACGCCGCGCAGTTCCGCCAGCGGTCGGTTGGGAATATTGACATTCAGCAGGATCGGACCTGGCAGCGGCTCACGCACGAACCGAGTGACGAGATCGGCCGCAACCTGCGCTGCCGAGTCCAGATGTTCGTGGCCTTTGTCGACGTGGGAAAACGCGATCGCCGGCACGCCGAAGAGGTAGCCTTCCATCGCCGCGGCCACCGTGCCCGAGTAGATCGTGTCGTCGCCCATGTTCTGGCCGTTATTGATGCCGGAAACCACCAAGTCGGGCGGCTGATCGAGCAGCCCGGTCATCGCAATATGCACGCAGTCGGTCGGCGTGCCGTTGACGTAGCGAAAACCGTTGGAAGCTTCGCGCACGGTGAGCGGCCGGCTCAGGGTCAGCGAATTGCTGGCACCGCTGTGGTTCGACTCCGGCGCAATGACGAAGATCTCACCGAGGCTGCGCATGCGGTCGGCAAGCGCCGCCAGGCCAGGCGCCAGATAGCCGTCGTCGTTGGCAACCAGGATGCGCATAAACAAATGAGCCGGCGCACGCACTGCAGGCACCGGCCGGATCATTGGATTCGATGGTCGGGGCGGCGGGATTCGAACTCGCGACCCCTTGCACCCCATGCAAGTGCGCTACCAGGCTGCGCTACGCCCCGAACCGCCGCGGATTGTACACGGCGACCTCTACGACTGACCGTCGAGAAGCGCGCGCACAGCGAGCAACTCGCGACGGATTTCTTCGAGTGAAGGCACCGCCGGTTGGCCAGCGCGGCGCGAGCCATTGCGAGCGCCTTCGAGTTTGTTTCGCGCACCGCTGATGGTGAATCCCTGCTCGTAGAGCAGCTCGCGGATACGGCGAACCAGCAGCACCTCGTGGTGCTGGTAGTAGCGCCGGTTGCCACGCCGTTTGATCGGCTTGAGCTGCGTGAACTCCTGCTCCCAGTAGCGCAACACGTGCGGCTTGACACGGCAAAGCTCACTGACCTCGCCGATCGTGAAGTATCGCTTCGCCGGGATCAGCGGCAACCCCTCCGTATCAGCAGCCGTCGCGTCCGGGCGAAGCATCGAGCGAGCCCACCGTCAGGTTCGCGGCAGATGCCGTTCAGCCCGCATCCTGCGAGCGGGACACGGCAGCCTTCAGTTTCTGGCTGGCATGGAAGGTCACCACGCGTCGCGCGGTGATGGCGATCTCCTCGCCGGTCTTGGGATTGCGTCCGGGCCGTTGTGGCTTGTCGCGCAGCAGAAAGTTTCCGAACCCGGACAGCTTCACAGACTCGCCGCGCTCGAGCGCCTGTCGGATCTCGTCAAAGAACGAGTCGACCATGTCCTTTGCCTCGCGCTTGTTCAACCCCAGGCGCTCAAACAGCGCGTCGGCCAGTTCAGCCTTGGTCACTGTATGAGCGCCCGGACCCTGCTTGCCATCGCCGGCGAGGTCGGCAACTTTGAATGGATTGGGTTCTCGATCGTTATGCATTGGACTATCGTGGCCGAGCGTTCAGGCGGGTCGTCAGGCCTTCGACGATGGCAGTAACCGCCGCTTCCGCCTGCGCCTCGGCCAAGGTGCGCTCAGTATCTTGGAGAATCAACCGGAAGGCAAGGCTTTTCTCTTTATTTAACATAGCGTTAGCGCCTACTTCGGCGACTTTGCTTGAACCGCGGACCGGCGGCCGATACAGGTCGAACAAGCGGAACTGGCGCAGGCAGCGCAACCGCGCGTCCGCCTCCGCAAGCTCGCCAACCACGTCGTAGATGTTCTGCAGCGGCACCGTCTCGTCGAACCATAAGGCCACGTCTCGCTGCACCTCCGGAAAGCGCGGCACTGCGGCCGCCACCGGCAGTCTCAAAGGCAGCAGCGGTTCGATATCGACCTCGAACAGCACCGGCGCACCCGGCAACTCGTACTTCTGCTGCCAGCGTGGATGAAGTTCGCCTAGCCAGCCGATCGCTTCGCCACCCAGCATGACGCGCGCACTGCGTCCCGGATGCAGCGCCGGATGGCTCGCCGGTTCAAAGCGCAACGCGTTCTTCGGCAACAGGCCTTCCAGATCGCCCTTGACATCGAAGAAATCGACATCGCGGGCGGTTACACCCCACTGCTCATCTGACGCCGCGCCGTAGGCGAGCGCAGCCAGACGTACCGGTTGGCGAATACCACGAACGCCAAGCGGTCCCTCGGTCGCCAACGGGTCACGCCAGAACACACGGCCCAGTTCGAACACGCGAACCCGCGCTGCCTTGCGATTCAGGTTGTACTTCAGCGCCGCGACCAGGCCGCCGATGAGGCTCGTGCGCATGACACTGAACTGGCTGGCAATCGGATTCAGCACCGCGATCGGATCTCCGACGCCATGCAGCTCAGTTTCCCAGTCGCGGTCGACGAAAGCGTAATTCACCAATTCCTGATAACCGGCGCACACAAGCCGTTGCCGCAGTCGGTGCGGCGTCAGCCGCGCTTCCGGCAAACTGCGCATGACGGCTGGCACACGGGGGGGGTGCGCGGGAATCCGCTCGAATCCCCACAGCCGGGCCACCTCCTCGATGACGTCTTCCTCGATCGTCAGGTCGAAACGGTACGGTGGTGGGGTAACGACGAAACGGTCCGTCTGTCGCTCGAATTGCAGGCCCAGGCGCGCCAGCAGATCGTTAATCTCGTCGTCGCTGACCGCGACTCCGAGGATCTTGCGGCAGCGCTCGGTACGCATGGCCACCGGCGTCCGATCGGGCAGCTTCGTCACCTGGTCGTCGATGGGGCCGACGTGCGTCTGAGCGGTGCCGCAGATATCGAGCAACAGTTGGGTGATGTACTCGATGTGCTCGACGGTGGTCGAATAGTCGACGCCGCGCTCGAAGCGATGGGCAGCATCGGTGCTGAAGTTGAAGCGACGGGCGCGGCCCTGGATCGCCTCCGGCCACCAGAAGGCAGCCTCGACGTAGACGCTGGTTGTCTGCAAAGTCACGGCAGTGGCCTCGCCGCCCATGACGCCCGCCAGCGCCTCGACACCACGTTCGTCAGCGATCACGCCGACCCAGTCGTCGACCGTGACCGTTTGGCCGTTCAGCAGCTCAACCGTCTCGCCCTTTCGGCCCCAGCGCACCTGCAGCGCGCCCTGAACCTTGTCCAGATCGAAGATGTGCGAGGGCCGCCCGAGCTCAAGCATGACGTAATTGGAGATATCGACCAGCGCCGAGATCGGCCGCTGACCGCTTCGTTCCAGGCGCTGTTTCATCCAAGGCGGGGTCGGCGCCTGCGCATTCAGTCCGCGGATGACGCGGCCCGAAAAGCGGCCGCACAGCTCCGGCGCCAGAACCTTGACCGGCAGGCGCTCTTCGGTCGTCGACGGCACCGGCGTGAATTGCGGCAGACGCAGCGGCGCACCGGTGATGGCGGCCACTTCGCGCGCGATGCCAATGACGCTCAGGCAGTCGCCGCGATTCGGCGTCAGCTTGATCGTGAACCGCCGCTCGTCGAGCAATAGATACTGGCGCAGATCGCCGCCGACCGGCGCGTCGTCCGGAAGGCTCAGCAGGCCTTCATGGTCCTCGGACAACCCGAGTTCGCGCGCCGAACACAGCATGCCCTGCGAGACGACACCGCGCACCTTCGCCTCCTTGATGGCGAAGCCGCCGGGCAGTTCGGCGCCGACCCGCGCGCAGGGCACGCGAATCCCGGCCACGACGTTCGGCGCGCCGCAAACTACAGCCAATTCGGCACCAGCACCGACGTCAACCCGACACACAGTCAGCTTATCGGCGTCCGGATGGCGCTCCACCGCCCGCACCCGCGCCACCACGACCTTCGTGAACGGCGGCGCCACGGCAACGCTTTCGTCGACCTCGAGCCCGGCCATCGTCAGCGCATCGGCCAGTGCGTCCGCATCGAGCGGCGGATCAGCGTAGGCGCGCAGCCATGATTCGGGGAACTGCATTCTTCGCTACTCCGCGCGAAATCAGCCGAACTGCGCCAGGAAGCGCAGATCGCCCTCAAAGAAAAGCCTGAGATCGTCCACGCCGTAGCGAAGCATCGTCAGCCGCTCCAAACCAGAGCCGAAAGCGAAGCCGATATACCGCTCGGGATCGAGACCAAAATTACGCACTACGGTTGGATGGACCTGGCCAGCGCCGGAAATTTCCAGCCAGGCACCCTGCCGCGAGCCGCTGGTGAACATCATGTCGATCTCGGCCGAAGGCTCGGTGAACGGGAAGAACGACGGACGAAAGCGCACCTGCAGATCATCGGTTTCGAAAAACCGCCGCATGAAGTCCGTGTAGACGCCCTTCAGGTCGGCAAAGCTGATGTGCTCGTCGATCCACAGGCCTTCGACCTGATGGAACATCGGCGAATGCGTCGCATCCGAGTCGACGCGGTAGGTGCGGCCGAGGGCGATCACCTTGATCGGCGGCGCGTGCATCCTTGCATGGCGCACCTGCATCGGGCTGGTATGCGTGCGCAGCAGCAGCGGCTTGCCGGATTCGTCGCTGGCGTCGACGTAAAAGGTGTCCTGCATCGAGCGCGCCGGATGATTCTCCGGGTTGTTCAGCGCCGTGAAGTTGTACCAATCCGTTTCGATCTCCGGTCCGTCAGCCAGATCGAAGCCGATCGAGCCGAAGATCTCTTCGATCCGCAGCCAGGTACGCATTACCGGATGAATCGCACCGGCGCTGCGTTTGCGGCCCGGCAGGGTCACGTCGATTGCCTCCTGCGCCAGCCGCGCGTTGAGATCGGCCTCGGCCAGTTGCGCACGACGATCCTCGAGCAATTGCTCGATGCTTTCCTTGGCCGCGTTGATGAGAGCGCCCTGGCTGCGCTTCTCATCGGGCGGCAGTCTTGCCAGCCCCTTGAGCAATTCGGTCACGCGCCCGCCCTTGCCGAGGAAGCGCGCTTTCTCGTTTTCGAGTGCGGCGGGCTGCTCGGCGGCAGCGAAAGCCGCCTGCGCGGCGCGGATCAGTTCTTCTGGATCATTCATGGCGCACGAAAAAGACGGGGCCCGGCAGCAAGGCCAGGCCCCATCATGATCACGAGTTGCAACGCCGCAAGCTGCCGCGGCGCCAGATGACCGTCAGGCAGACAGACTGGACTTGACCTTGTCGACGACCGCGGCGAAGGCCGGCTTGTCGAGCACTGCCATGTCGGCCAGCACCTTGCGGTCGATTTCGATATCGGCCTTCTTCAAGCCGGCCATGAATGCCGAATAGGTGATCCCCAGTTCACGAACCGCCGCATTGATACGCGCGATCCATAGTGAACGAAACACGCGCTTGCGCGCCCGTCGGTCACGGTAGGCGTATTGGCCCGCCTTCATCAGCGCCTGTTTGGCGACCCGGAAGACGTTCTTGCGCCGCTGGGTGAACCCCTTGGCCTGCGAAATGACCTTCTTGTGCCGCGCGCGCGCGGTCACGCCACGTTTGACTCTTGGCATCGCTGGTCTCCCTCAGGCGTACGGCAGCATGCGGCGAACGGCGCCGACATCGGCATCGTGCAGGTTCACCGCTCCGCGCAAATGGCGCTTGTTCTTGGTCGTTCGCTTGGTCAGGATATGGCGCTTGAAGGCCTGACCGCGCTTGATCGACCCACTGGCGCGAACGACGAAGCGTTTCGCCGCCGCCTTCTTGGTCTTCATCTTGGGCATGTTGCCCTCCTTTCTATTGGATGACCGCAGGCGCCCCGAAGGGACTTTTCTGGCCTGCGTTCACTTGTGAGTGCCAGCGGTGCAAGACCGATCACGCCGCGACACGGAAAAACCTACTTCTTCTTCTTCGGCGCCAGCACCATCACCATCTGCCGACCTTCGAGCTTCGGCCACGACTCGACCTGCGCTATTTCTTCCAGTTCGCCCTTGATCCGCTCGAGCAGCCGGATACCGAACTCCTGGTGCGCCATTTCGCGGCCGCGGAAACGCAACGTCACCTTCGCCTTGTCACCTTCGGCCAGGAACTCCTGCAGCTTGCGCATCTTTGTCAGGTAATCATTCTCGTCGGTCTGCGGACGGAACTTGATTTCCTTGACCTGGATGACCTTCTGCTTGAGCCGCGCCTCGTGCGCTTTCTTCTGCTCCTGGTACTTGAACTTGCCGTAGTCCATCAGGCGACAGACTGGCGGCGTGGC
>JBFINI010000187.1:0-6399 GCA_041611275.1 Burkholderiaceae bacterium | reverse complement strand
GGCGACGCGCAGGGCCTGAACTTCACCCGCTCGGCGCTCAAACCGCTGCAGGCTCTCGGTTTCGTGCAGGACGGCGGCATGCAACGGTTCGGCTTCGACTCGCAGATGCTGGCGCTGATGTGCGCCAGCCACGGCGGCGAGGCTGTCCACGTCAAGACCGCGCAGCGCATTCTCGACCGGATCGATGCCGGCGAGCGCGACCTGCGCTGCGGCTGCCATCCGCCGAGCTACTACACGCACACCTCGACCTCGCCGCCGCCCGGTGCCCGCTTCAACCAGCTGCACCACAACTGCTCGGGCAAGCACAGCGGTTTCCTCGCCTTCTGCCGCTTGCACGGCCAGCCGCTCGCGCGCTACCTCGACGTTGACTCACTGCTGCAGCAGCGCGTGCGCGCCAACGTCGAGCACTTTGCCGGCCGCACGGAATTGCCGATGGGCATCGACGGCTGCAGCGCGCCGAACTTCGCCATGCCCCTGGCCGCACTGGCGCACAGCTTCTGCCGGCTGGCGCTCGGCGAGACGCCGGAACTTGCGGCGCTCGCCTATGCGATGACCCGCCACCCCGATCTCGTCTCGGGCACGGCGCGCGGCGACCTGATGCTGATGCAAACCGGCGGCGGCGACTGGGTCAGCAAGGTCGGCGCCGAAGGCATGCAGGCGATCGGCGTCAAGTCCAAGGGCATCGGCATCGCCATCCGCGTGGCCGACGGCAACCGGCGCGCGCTACACGTGGCCACTGTCGGCGTGCTGCAGCAGCTGGGCCTGCTCGACGGTCCGGCCGCCACGCCGATGGCAAAGATGGACGAGCGGGTTATCCGCAACTACCGTGGCATCGAGGTCGGCCGCGTCGAACCAACGTTCGTGCTGCCTCGGCTTTCCTGATCAGCGCAGTTCGACCACGCCCGCGGGCGTTCTTACGCGGGCGACGATCGCCTGTTCGCCCTTCTGCAGCCGTACCGGAGGGCCGACGCGCAGCGCGTCGAACTGCGGTCGCATCGTGTCGGCCTGTGGATGCGCAAGCTGCAGTTCGAGCAGAGCGCAGCCACGCTCGTCGAGACCATCGCAAGGATGGGCGCTGCCGTCCCACTGGATCAGCGTCGGGGCCACACCGTCGAAATTCAGCCGGCCGTCGGCGGGCACGGTGATGCGCCACGAAAAGGCACCGCGGCTGGCGGCAATCACCTCGCCGACGGCAGGCACGATCTCGGCAGCAGCGGCCAAGTCGCTGCACGCTGCGACCCAGGTCAGCAGGAACGGCCCATGCATCATCCGTGCGCGCACTGGCTCGCTGTCGAGGCCGAACCATCGCGGTCGCTGTGCCGCGCCGTCCGGATCGACAGCGATCAGTTCCAGGTACATGCGCGGCCCGAGCTTCAGCAATCGGTTGTGCGTGCCCATCAGCACATGCTTGCCGCCGGGTTGCGACGGCACGCCCAGCGTGCTTCGCACCCAGGCATCGCCCTGCGCCAGGTCGGCGCAAGCGACCACCAGATGATCGATAACGGCTTGCCGCATTACCGTGCAGTGTAGGCCGCCGTGCCGCATCGACATGCAATCTGCGCCGCTACACTGCGCGTCTTTGCCAACGCCGCGCGCCATCCGATGCTTGCAGCGCACAGGGAAAAGATCGTCTCGCTGATCGAACAAGCGCTGGCCGGACTCGGCATGACGGGCGTGCCGGTGGTACTCGAACGGCCGAAAGTCGAGGCGCACGGCGATCTCGCCTGCACGGTCGCGCTGCAGATCGCCAAGCGGCTTTCGAAGAATCCGCGCGAGGTCGCCACCGCGATCGCCGACGCGCTGCGCGTCAATCCGGGCGCCCGCGGACTGATCGACGCCGTCGAAATCGCCGGCCCCGGCTTCATCAACCTGCGCGTCGCCGCCGCCGCCAAGCAGGCAGTGGTGCACGCGGTGCTGCGCGAGGCGAAATGCTTCGGCACGTCGACCCGGGGCGCCGGCGGCAAGGTGATGGTCGAGTTCGTTTCCGCCAATCCGACCGGGCCGCTGCATCTGGGCCACGCGCGCCAGGCCGCGCTCGGCGACGCGCTGGCCGCGCTGCTCGCCGCGCAGGGCTTCGAAGTGACGCGCGAGTTCTACTACAACGATGCCGGCGTGCAGATCCAGAACCTGGCGCTGTCCGTGCAGGCGCGCGCGCGCGAACTGGCCGGCGAGCAAGTCGAGTTTCCGGAAACCGGCTATCGCGGCGAATACATCATCGACATCGCCCGCGAGTTCCTCGCCAGATCGACGCAGACGGCGCGCGACGGCTCGCCGGTACATGCCAGCGGCGATGTGAAAGACCTCGAGAACATCCGCCGCTTTGCAGTCGCCTACCTGCGTCACGAGCAGGACATGGATCTGGCGGCCTTCGGCGTCAGCTTCGATCACTTCTACCTCGAGTCGTCGTTGTACAGCGACGGCAAGGTCGAGGTCGCGGTCAAGGCAATGGTCGACTCGGGAATGACCTTCGAAGCCGAAGGCGCGCTATGGCTGCGCACCACCGAGATCGAGGGTAGCGCCGACGACAAGGACCGCGTGATGCGCAAGTCCGACGGCAGCTATACGTACTTCGTGCCCGACGTCGCCTATCACGTGACCAAGTTTCAGCGCGGCTATGCCAAGGTGATCAACGTGCAGGGCTCCGATCACCATGGCACGGTGGCCCGCGTGCGCGCCGGACTGCAGGCGGCCGGCAAGAGCCTGGGCATCGCGATTCCGCCGGGCTACCCGGACTATCTGCTGCACAAGATGGTGCGGGTCATGCGCGGCGGCGAGGAAGTGAAGATGTCCAAACGCGCCGGCAGCTACGTCACGCTGCGCGATCTGATCGACTGGGTCGGCCGCGACGCGACGCGCTTCTTTCTTGTCTCGCGCAAGGCGGACACCGAGTTCGTCTTTGACGTCGACCTGGCGCTGTCGCAGAGCGAGGACAACCCGGTCTATTACGTCCAGTACGCGCACGCGCGCATCTGCTCGGTGCTGGCGCAGGCCGAGACCGCCGGCGTCGTTCTCGACGAATCGAGCGCATTGCAGCGCGACTTGTCGCCGCTGGGAGCTGGCCGCGAGCTCGCCCTGCTCGGCCGGCTGGCACAGTATCCACAGGTGCTCAGTGATGCCGCCGATGAACTGGCGCCGCATCAGCTGGCCTTCTACCTGAAGGACCTCGCCGGCGATTTTCACGGCTTCTACAATGCCGAGCGGGTGCTGGTCGATGACAGCGTTTTGCGCGATGCACGGCTGGCGCTTCTGCTGGCCACCCGGCAGGTTCTGCGCAACGCGCTCGGGCTGCTCGGCGTCTCGGCGCCTGAACGAATGTGAGGCGCGGATGTGAAATGCCCGCTGCCGTCCCTATGCAATTCGCCCGCTCGACCGGGCCTGAAGTGAGCCAGGATATGCACAAGAAATCGTTCCGCCAGCGCGGCAACATGCTGCTCGGATTCATCGTCGGGCTGGTTGTCGGGTTGGCGATTGCGGTGGCGGTGGCGCTGTTCATCAGCAACGCGCCGTTGCCGTTCGTTACCAAGGTCCGCCCGCCGACCGCCAACGCGACGCTGCCGCCTGGCAGCGCGCTGCCGGATCCGAACAAGGGCTTCAACCTCAGCCCGCCGGGCCCGGCCACGCCTGTGGATCCGGCCCGCCCGCCGCCGCTGGCCCCCGGCGCCGCACCCGGCAAGAGCGCGGCGGTTGCACCGCCGCCGCCGGCAGCGCCGGCCGCGCCAGCCAAGGCTGAGCCAGCGCAAGACGACGCGCTGCCCGAAGGATCACGCTTCCTGCTGCAGGCCGGCGCCTTCAAATCGCCCGACGATGCTGACGGCATGCGCGCGCGACTGGCGCTGATCGGATTGGATGCCCGCATCTTCCCGATCGAACAGGGCGGGCAGACGCTGTATCGCGTGCGCCTCGGGCCTTACGGGCAGCTTGACGACGTCAACCGCGTGCGCAAGCTGCTGGCCGAAAACAGCATCGAGGCGCAGATCGTTCGTCTGCGCTGATGATCCGTCGCCCGAACCGGCCGGAACCGTCAGCCAAAGCGGCGGTCATTGCGTTAGTCCCCTGAATCGCCAGCCGCACGACGGCGCGCGTTCGACCCCTATTGCTGAACCAAGGAAAACCGCCATGCAGATCCCCCGTCGCCGCTTCATCCTTGCCACTGCGCTGGCGCCAATGCTGCCGATCGCCCACGCCCAGGCACCGGTGGCCGGCACCGACTATCGCGAGGTCAGGCCGGCGCAGCCGGTCGACACCGGCAACAAGATCGAGGTGCTCGAATTCTTCTGGTACGGCTGCCCGCATTGCGCAAATTTCGAACCGGACCTCGAGGCCTGGCGCAAGAAGATGCCGGCGGATGCCGAGTACCGGCGGCTGCCGGTGGCCTTCGATGCCTCGCGCTCGGCGCACACGCGGATCTACTACGCGCTCGAGCTGCTGAAGAAGACCGAGGCGCTGCACGGCAAAGTCTTCAATGCGATGCACGTGAACGGCAAGCGCATGCTCGACACCAACGAGATCGCCGATTTCATGGCCGCCAACGGCGTCGACCGCAAGCAGTGGCTCGACGCCTTCAACTCCTTCACCGTCGCCACGCAGACGCGGCGCGCGGCGCAGGTCTGGGCCGCTTACAAGCTCGACGGCACGCCGGCGGTGGCGATTGACGGCAAGTACATGACCGCGCCATCGATGACCGGCGGCCGCGCGCGGGCGCTGCAGGTGATGGATTACCTGATCGAACGGGCGCGCGCGGAACGCGGCAAGAAATAGTCGGCCCTTCTCGCGCATCTCGGCCCTTGGGATCATCGGGTCGGCTACTACATAGCTCACCCGGATGCGGGAGCGCGGCCTCTCGACAGTGCTCCTGCGCTGCGTATATTGATCCGATGCCGAACGGCCACGCGGATGTTGAGGTCGCGGCATGCAATGGTGGGACGGGCGTCGCCGTGCTCTTGTGTCCGCCACCGTCATCTGCACCGTCGCGCGTCGGCAAGGCGGGGCGAAAGATCCTTCGCGTGCTTGCCGGTGGGATGGTGTGCCTGGCGCTAGTCGTCAACGTGGCCGCACAGGGACAGGCTCTTCCCGCTTCAGGCAATAACGGCAAGGGCAGCATTCTCGACGGCCAGAGCTTCGCCGGCACCGTCGGCGCGGAGGGCAAGGAAACTCCGTACAACACCGACTCGATCGTATTCGCCGACGGTCATTTCGTCTCGACCGACTGCGTTCAGTACGGTTTCACCCGCGCCCCCTACACGGCCGAACGCGACGGCGACGCGATCCGCTTCCGTGCCGTGACCACCAGCCCGACCCATGGCACGATGACCTGGGAAGGCACGATCCGCGGCGACGAGGCCCGCGCCGAATATCGCTGGGTGCGCGAACGCTGGTTCTGGACGCAGCGTGGCGAATACTGGTTCAAGGGGCAGCGCAGTGGCAGGAATCGCTGAAGCAGGCGCGGCTCAGCGGCCGTGGCTTCGCCTGACGGCCATCCTGCTGGTCATTGTCGTGCTCAATCTCCTGGGCGGCTGGTTGGTGGTGCAGATCGATTTCACGCTGACGCCGATCAACAGCGACATGATCTATTCCCTGCTGCTGATCACGTTCGCCGTTTACGTGCTGGTCATCGCCATGCCTTTCGTGCCGGGTATCGAAATCGGCCTGGCACTGCTGGTCATCCTCGGCAAGAGCGGCGTGCCCCTGGTCTATGCCTGCAACCTGCTGGCGCTGGCACTGGCCTTTCTCGTCGGCCGGTTCATACCGCTCGATTGGGTCGCACGGTTCTTCGGCTGGCTGCGATTCGAGCGCGCGCGCCGCCTGGTCGAAACGATGGCGGCCCATCCGCCGACCGAGCGGCTTTCCAGCGCCCTGCAGCAGGTGCCTGCCGGCTGGGCGAACCGGTTGCTCGTCCATCGCCATCTGGCCGCCGCGATCGTCCTGAATCTGCCGGGCAACGCCATGATTGGTGGATCTGGTGGGATCGCAATGATCGCCGGCATGAGCCGCCTGTTCCGCTTCCCGCTGTTCATCCTGACCATGGCGATCGCCAGCACGCCGGTGCCGATCCTGATCCTGCTGACGGGATGACCCGCGTTGGAGGGCATCGTCGCGGCCGACGGCTGCAATCGCAAGTGCCGCTGGCGCCGCCGGACTCCGACTTTGCCATCAGCGTGACCGGAGCGCATCGGCGAGCCCCAGGATGACCGCGGCGACGCCTGGTGAGCGCGCACCGGCACGCGCTTTGTGGCTGAGAATCGCTCTGGTGCTGGCGGCAATCGTGCTGCTGAACATGGCCGGCGGCTGGCTTATCGCCCAGTTCGAAATTTCGATCCGACCGAGCACCAGTGACATGATCTACCGCCTCGTGCTGCTGGCTGCCCTTGTCTATGTGCTCGCGATGGCCATGCCATTCGT
>JBFINI010000186.1:0-6399 GCA_041611275.1 Burkholderiaceae bacterium | reverse complement strand
GCTGGCCACCGGTTCGATCTGCGCCGGCGGCACGCTCGGCATCCTGATTCCGCCGTCGATCACGATGATTCTCTACGGGCTGGCCACCGAGACATCGATCGGTCGCCTGTTCCTCGCCGGCGTGATGCCGGGCATCCTGCTGGTCGTTCTCTTTTCGCTCTACGCCTGGATCACGACGCTGATGGCGCAACGTGCGGCGCCGGAAACCGAGGTGGCGCGCTACACGTTCGCGCAGAAAATGGAGGGCGTGGGTCGCGTTTCGCCGTTCATCGGCATCGTGATCGCCATTGCTTACGCCATGTACGGCGGGCTGGCCACGCCGTCGGAGGTCGCCGCGCTGTCGGCGGTGCTGGCGCTGGCGCTCGTCATCATCATCTATCGACAGTGGCGCCTGCAGGATCTGTGGCGGATCTTCCGCGAAACGGTGCGCGAGTCGTCGATGATCCTGATGATCATCGGCGCTGCGGCCGTGTTCTCCTACATGATGTCGCTGCTGTACGTGACGCAATCGGCGGCGCAATGGATGGTCGAGCTGGACCTGAACCGCTGGGTGCTGCTGTTTGCGATCAACGTGTTCCTGCTGATCGCCGGCTGCTTTCTGCCGCCGGTGGCGATCATCTTGATGATGATGCCGATCCTCACACCGGTGCTGGAGGCGGCGGGCTTCGACCTGATCTGGTTTGCCGTCATCCTGACCATCAACATGGAGGTCGGGCTGATCACCCCGCCGGTCGGCCTCAATCTCTACGTGCTCAAGGGCGTGGCCCCCGAGGTGCCGCTGCCCACCGTGCTCAAGGGTTCATTGCCATTCGTGTTGCTGATGTTCCTGGCAATGGTGCTGATTTCGTTGTTTCCCGGAATCGCGCTTTGGCTGCCGAGCCAGATGATGGGCTGAGAAGCCGAGAAAGGATCCCTTGCACGCTGCGGTCCTGCGCCTGCGGTGGTCAGCGCAGAGTTCGGACTCACCCGCGCAACCCCGCCGCGCTCGCTACGCGCTTGTTCGCGGCTTCTGGACGGTGAATTCAGCGATCGACGATCGCTTTGGCCAGTTCGATGCAGGTCAATGGCGCGCTGCCCTCGGCCTTGTTGTTGGCGATGATGAACGCCGGCTGCCGGCTTCTGAGTGCGACGTGGGCCAGGTGGGCCAGCGTGCCGCGGGTGATGAGGTCCGCATCGAGCAGGCGGTCGAACGGCGCGTAGCGGTTCTTCGCTTCCTCGTAGCGCAGCCCGGCGTGCAGGTTCCAGCGCACGACCAGCGGGCCCTTCAGCGTCCAATCGTCGCCTTCGTCGGCTGGTGCGTCCATCGCGCGCAGTGCCGCAGCTTGGCGCGCGGCGGCGGGCATCTGCGCGTGGATGCTCAGGCACAGGCGTGCGCCGGCTTCTTGCAGCATGCGAACGAAACGCGGCGTCAGCAGTTCGGCGTTGCGCAGTTCGATCGCATAGATCGGAACAAGGTCGTCGATCGCACGCGGCAGCGCGATGAGAAACGCACCCAGCCGCTCGATCAGCGCATGGCCACCATCGGCGGTCTGCACACGCGGCAGTGGCGAGAGCTGGAACACCAGCGGCCCGGCCCGGCTGCCCAGGCCGCGCAGCGCCGGCGCGACGAACTGCTCGGATGCGAATTGCGCATCGAGGAACAGCGGGTTCTCGGCGGCCGGCTCGCCTCGTTCGGCGCGCACGACGGCGTCGGTGATCACTGCCGGCGCCTTGACGACGAAACGGAACTGATCGGGCACCTGTTGTGCGTAGTGCTCGAACTGCTCGCGAGCCAGCGGCCGGTAGAAGCCGCGATCGATGCCGACGGTGCGCAGCAGCGGATGCTGGCCGTAAGCGGCGAGGCCCTCGCGCGCCAGTTGCGCTTCGCTGTAAGCGCCACCATAGACGATGCGCTGCCAGCCCGGAAAGCTCCACGACGACGTACCGAGATAGATCGACGCTGGCAATCGCCGCCCGAGCCGCTGCAGTTCCTCGTCCACAAGAACTGCTTCGATGCGCGCAATGCCGCGAGGCCGGCCTGATTCCGGCGGCAGGTCGAACAGCGACTCCGACGAATCTCCGGGATTCATGGGTTTTCCCGCCACGCGGTCTGGCATCTCCGCGCGCAAGGGTACAGCCTCGGAGCCGCTCGGTCGCGCTTTGCGCTGCTGACTGTGGTGCGTCAACCGGGTCGGCCAAGCGCCGTGCCCGGGCGGGCGCCAGCGCGGCGGCTAGGGATTGCCTTCGCGGAAGCGTTCGATGATCGCCTCCGTGTTCAGTCCCAGCTGCGTTTGCGTACGCGTCAGCCCGGTGTGGTACTCGTGGATGTTGTAGACAAGTTTCACCCGGGTGCCGGTGCCCGGCACGCTTTCCAGCGTCAGCGTGCCGCCGATCTTGCTCGCGCGGCTGCGCATGTTGAGCAGGCCACGTCCGCCGACACGCTCGCCGACGATGCCCTTGCCGTTATCGGTGACGCGGATCTGCAGGACCGGTCCTTCGTCGTTCTGCTGCGTGACCTGCAGAGCGACCGACACCGCGCGCGCCTCGCTGTGTTTCAGTGCATTGGTCAGCGATTCCTGCACGATGCGTAGGATCGGCAGCACGGCGTCCGGATTGATGTTCAGTTCCTCCGGCATGCCGCGCGCGTCCCAGATCAGCTCGATGCCGGCGGCTCGAAAGCGCGGCTCCATCCGGTAGCGCAGGTTGCCCAGTGCGGCGAGCAGGTCGGAATTGCCCTGCGCCAGCGCGTCGATGGCCAGTCGCATGTCGTCGATCGACTCGCGCAGCACCTGCGCGATCTGCGCCTGTGTCAGCGCGCCGCGTTCGACCAGCATCAGCGAGCTGACCAGCTGGGTGCCGAGGCCATCGTGCATGTCCTGCATGATCCGCTGCCGTTCGGAAGCGGTCGCCTGCAGGCGCTCGCCCTCGCGCAGCCGCTCATAGTTGCGCTTGAGCATCTGCTCGCGCTCGCGCACCCGTGACTCCAGATCGCTGCGTGCGCCTTCGGCCTCGCGCAGTACGCGGACAAAGCGGTCGACCACCGGCGTGGCCAGCGCGAGAAGCAGCAGCGGGCCAGCCCAGTGCAGCGCCAGCATCGTCGCTTCGGGCAGCCAGCCCTGCGTCGCGGCGAAGTCGTAAAGCGCCGCGGCCACCGTGACCGCCATCGCGGTGATCACCACGATCTGCAGCGACTCGTGCTTGCGCGCGCGCGACAGCAAGGGGTAGAAGAGCGCGATAGCCACCATGCCGATCAGGCCCGGCATCCAGAACTGGTCCAGATAGGGTGCCGCATGGCCGTTCGTGGCCAGCAGCAGCGCCGGGCCGAGCGCCGCGTACAGCGACGGCAGCCACGCGTCGCGCACATTCGTACGGCCGGCCAGCCGCAGCAGCACCATCGCCATGACGGCCGCAAAACCGCCGTTGGCCACGTAGTACAGCAGATCGAGCCACAAGGCGGCATTGGCCGGCACCGTCTCGATGAGAAAAAACCCGCTGCGCAAGACCCAGAACACCGAGGCCAGTGCGACCAGCGCGATCGTCGTGTCGTGCCGGCGCAGCAGCAGCAGGCCGAAGATCAGCGCGAAGCAGGCGGCCAGCGTGCCGCCGATCCACGGCAACACGCTGCTGGCGAAGTACTGGCGGTCGTAGGCGCGACCGACTTCGGTCAGCGGCCCCACTTCGACCCCGGCGAGCAGATGTCGGCCGTCGCGGTATGTGGTCTGCACGAGGATCGTGTTGTCGCCAGCGATCAGCAAGGTCGGGTCGATGGCGAGCAGATGCGGTCGCCGCCAGCGCACTTCGGTTGTCGGATCGGCCATCTGGATCTGACCGACCATGCGCCCGTTGATGCTGATGCGGCCGCCCGTGGGCGCATGCGACAGCAGAACCGCCCAGGCCTGGTTCGGCACCGCAGCCAGCGAAAAGCGCATGCGCAACGCCACTGCACGCAGCGGCTCGCCCGGGCTCGCCGTCCAGCGCAGCGGCAGGTCGTAGGTCGACCACTGCGCGTCGGTGGCCGGCTCGGCGCCGTCAGCCGTCGTGGTCCAGTCGACCGACCGCAGCGCGGTCGCCGAGGCGGGAAGCGGAATCAGGGCGGCGGCAATAGCCGCCAGCAGGGAAACAAGCAGCGCGCGCAGGTGACGCAACGGATCCGGCTCAGCTGCGCAAAAGGCCCATCTGCGTGGCTTCGTAGACGGCTTCGCCGCGCGAATGCACGGCCAGCTTGCGATAGATCTTCTTGATGTGCGCCGTCACTGTGTGCGGCGAAATGCCGAGGATCTCGCCGATCTCGTTGAAGCTCATGCCCTTGGCCAGCAGCTGCAGGATCTCGGTCTCGCGCGCCGACAGCGGATTGTTTTCGGGCGATGGTCCACCCGGCCGTGTGCTGCTGCCCGTGCCGCCCATCCGGTTGCGGATGGCCCGCAATACGCTGCGCGCGACCACCGGGCTGACCGGCGAGCCGCCGGCGCGCAGCAGCCGGATGCACGACACCACATCGGCCGCGGTCGAGTCTTTCAGGATGTAGCCGGTGGCGCCGGCTTCGATCGCCGAGACCACGTGCTGCTCGTCGCCGAAGACGGTCACCACCATGATGTCGACATCGGGCCGTTTGGCGCTGACCTGGCGGATCAGGTCGGTACCGTTGCCATCGGGTAGGCCGAGGTCGATCAGCAGCACATCGAATTTGCTCTGGTCGATCAAGTCCTGAGCTTCACGTTTGTTGGCGGCAACGCCAACCAGTTCCAGCGTCGGCTCGCTTTCGACGATCTGTTTGAAGCGAAGCCTGAATTCGGGTTCGTCTTCGACGATCAGTACCGTGGTCTTGTCGTTGCTCATGGGCGCTGGCTCGCTGCGGTCTGGCAAAGTAGGCACGCGTTTTCAGGCACTTGGCGCGTGGCAGGAAAGCGAAGACCCATTCTAACCACCCTGCCTATCCGCGTCATTGCGGCCGGCGGCCTACCGGAAAGGCACTAACACGTGACGCGGATCACGGGGACAAGCGTACTCGCGTCCAACCGTCTGTGCCGCGCGTGTACAGCAGCCGATCGTGCAGCCTTGACGGCCGTCCCTGCCAGAACTCGAGGCTGTCGGGGGTCACGCGATAGCCGCCCCAAAACGGCGGCCGCTTCGGGTTCAGGCCGTGCCGCAGGCCCATCTCGGCGGCCTGCGCGACCAGCCAGGCCTTGCTCGCCATCGGTCGGCTCTGCGGCGACGCCCAGGCGCCGATGCGGCTGGCCAGCGGCCGTGTCGCGTAATAGGCATCCGATTCGGCCGCGCTCGTCTTCTGCACGCGGCCTTCGACGCGCACCTGCCGCTCCAGTTCGGGCCAGAAGAACAGCAGCGCCGCGTGCGGATGGGCGGCCAGCGCGACGGCCTTGCGGCTGTCGTAGTTGCTGTAGAAGACGAAGCCCTCGTCGTCGAAGCCCTTCAGCAGCATCACGCGCGCCGACGGTCGGCCATCGGCATCGACGGTGGCCACCGTCATCGCGTTCGGTTCCGGCAACTGCGAGGCGAGCGCTTCGTCCCACCAGCGCGCGAACTGGCGAATGGCGTCGACATCGGCGTGCGCCTCGTCGAGTGCTTCGCGCTTGTAGTCCTTGCGCAGCTGCGAAATGTCCATCGCGCGAAGTCTACGGGCCGCGTTGCGCCAGGTGCCGGGCCGCACGCTGCGCCAGCCGTTCAAGGTGCGGATCGTTCAGCCCGGCCTCGTGCAGCGCCGCCACCGTGCGCTGCAGGTAATCGAGGCTGGTGCCTTTGACGCCGCAGGCCTGCACCAGGATCTCGATGATCGCCTCCTCGGGCAGGCCGCCGCAGTAGTTGCGGGCGTCGCGACGGACGATGAAGGCAAGCGCACGCGTGGCGCCGCCGTTGCGCAGCCGCGCCTGCACCCAGGTCGGCCGGTACGAGCCGAGGAACATCTCACGCTCCCACAGCACGCGAAGGATTTCCGGTGCCTGCGCGGCGCCGATGCGATAGGCCATGCCGAGGCAGGAGCCGCCGCGGTCGAGCCCGGCGACGATGCCGGGGCACTCCTGCGTGCCGCGATAAAGCACCGAGCGCAGGCACAAGCGGCGGTGAAAGCCGGTGATGCGCGCCGCCTCGCGCGCCTCGAACTCGAACTCCGGCTTCCAGATCAGCGATGCGTAGCCGAACACCCACAGCGGCGTGTGCCCGTCCCAGTGCGCCAGCGAGGCCGCCAGCGATGCCTGCAGCTGTTGCTCGCTCCAGCGCGGCGCCGATATTGTCGTCATTCGCTGCTCCGGCCCATCGATCGCGAGGCCATGCCGGCAGTGACCAGGACCGCCGCCATCAGCAGGAACACCACGCGCGCGCCGACCACCGCGCCGAAAGCGCCGAACACCCGCGGCAGCACGACGTGACTGCCGTTCATGATGGTCGTGCGCAGCCCGAGCGCTTCGC
>JBFINI010000185.1:0-6429 GCA_041611275.1 Burkholderiaceae bacterium | reverse complement strand
TGGCGCCAGGTGAAACCGCCGATGCACATGGTCGAGTACTACTATGAACTCGCCCGCGCAATGCTCGACGATATACCGCCCGTGCCGCGCAGCCTTTCGCTGCGGCTGTCCGCAGCAGCGATCGAACGGGCAAACCAGATGCTGCAGGCGGCCGGCGTTGGCAGGACTTACGTGATGCTGTGTCCGGTGGCCATCGGATTGCACAGAGGCAAGGTCAAGGCGTGGAGCGGGTTCGGCGCCCTATGTGCCGGCCTGCTCGCCAAAGGCAGACAAGTCGTCACCTGCCCCGGCCCGGGCGAACGGGCGGCCGTCCAGCAATCCGTAACCGGCGCGACACTGCTGCCGGAAACGGACGTTGGCACGTTTGCTGCGCTGCTGGCGGCAAGCCGCCTGGTCGTGGCCAACGACAGCGGCGCCGCCCATGTGGCGGCAGCCGTCGGCGCACGCCTGGTCACGATCCTCGGGGTCACCGATGCGCGCCGAACCGGACCGTGGTCGCCGCGGGCACTCGGCGTTGGCCGCAACGGCGCCTGGCCGGGTCTCGATGAGGTGGCGGCGGTAGTCGATCGCCAGCTAGACGCGCCGTGATGCGGCCGCTCGCCGACGCGCCGCGCAGCGCACTGATCATCGCGCTGCGCTATCTCGGTGATGTGCTGCTGGCCACGCCGATCGCCAGCACTGTCAAACAGTTGTACCGCGGCTGCCAGGTCGACATGCTGGTGTTCAACGGCTCGGAACCGATGCTCGAAGGCAACCCGGATCTGCGCTCGGTAATCGCCACCCGCGAAGGCGCCTCAGTGCGCGAGCGTCTGGCGCAGATGCGAGCGCTGTGGCGCCGCTACGACCTGGCGGTCGTCACCGCGCCCGGCGATCCCCCCGTGCTGTTCGGATTCGCCGCGGCGCGCCAGCGGGTCGGGTTCATCCCCACCGACTCCTCGACGCGCCGCTGGAAGCGGGCCGTGCTGACGAGATCATGTCGCTTCGATCCGCGGCTGCCGCGCATCGCGCACAACGACCAGCTCGCCAACCTGCTCGGTGTGCCGCAGGCCGCACCGATCGTCGCGCCGACCGCCGGGATCGAACCGTCGGCCTGGCACGCGCGGCTTGGTTTCGACGCGCTACGCGAGCGCTTTGCGGTCATTCATCCGGCGCCGCGCTGGCGCTACAAACAATGGACCGATGCCGGCTGGCGCGCACTGGTCAGACACCTGCGACGGCGCATCGGCCGCGTGCTGATTAGCGGCGGACCTGATGAGGCGGAACGAACCTACCTTGACCGCCTTGATCTCGCCGGCGATGGCGTGCTTCGTCTCGATGGCAAGCTGCGCATTGCCGAGGCTACCGATCTGTTGCGCCTGGCCACCGTGTATGTGGGTCCGGACACGGCAATGACCCACGTTGCCGCCGCCTGCGCGACACCGACTCTGGCGCTTTATGGACCGACCGATCCGGTCATTTGGGGACCCACGCCGGCCGGTGTTCGCGTCGCCGCTTACGCGCGCGTCGCCGCTTCGCAGCGACGCGGCAATGTGTTGCTGCTGCAGAATCCCGATCTCGCCTGCGTACCCTGCCAGCTCGAAGGCTGCGCGCGCCACCGCGAAAGTCACAGTGACTGTCTCGATCGCCTGGCGCCCGAACGCGTACTTGAAGCGGTTGAACAGTTGCTGGGCACGATAACGACGGCGGCGCCGTGACTGCACCCGACGCCGACCAGCGACGCTCAGGCTCGAGCAGCCTCGCCGGAGGTCTGAGTTCGCTGCCAATCTTCCCGCGCCACTGAATCGGGTCGCGCCTGCGCCGGTGCGAGCAGCATGCCGAGCAGCAGCATCAGCATGTGGCTTTCGGCGAAAGTGGTGAAGTGCGACGTCGCCAAGCTGGTTGCGCACCAGCCGAGCAGGATTGCGCTTGCCCAGGCGCGATACGGCTGTGTTGCCGGTTGCCGAAAAGCGGCGATGAGGAACCAGACGAATGCGGCCGTCCCGGCGATGCCGGCCTGCAATTGCACCTGCAGGTACTGGTTGTGCGGGTCGGCCGTCGGCGTAGCGGCCCAGCCCTTATATGAAGAAGCCTGCACCGCCCGGACGTAGGCCGGGCCGAAACCGCCCATGCCGTAGCCGAGCAGCGGCCGCTCGGCGAGCATTCGACCGCTGACGTTCCACATCACCGAGCGGATGCCCATCGCCGACAGCGCGGGCGACGCGAGCGGCGCGCGCAACTCCTGCACCAGGAGTCCGAAGCGTGTCTGCAGCATCGGCGAGACGCTGAAGGCGAACACCGCGATGACCGGCAGCGCGGCAATCGCTACCGCCCGCCGCGCGCCGCTCAGCCTTTGCAATGCGGTCAGCGCAAGCATCATCAGCAACAGCAGATGCCCCGAGCGGCCCGAAGTGACGAAGACCAGGTTGCCGAGCAAGACCAAGGCCACAACCAGAAGCAAGGCACGCAGACGCCGGTCGAGATCCCCCTGGGTGATCGCCAGCGTCAGCGCCATGAAGCAGGCCAGCGCAAACGCCATGCCCTGCGTGACCGGGTTGCGCAGCACGATGCCGGTCATGCCGTGGTTGTTGCTGACCGTCGAATAGCCGCTGAACCACGCCCACCACGAATAGGCCGCGCCGATCGTCGCCACCGTGACGAATGCCAGCAATGCGTAGCGGCGTACGGCCGGCCGATCGTAAATCGCCAGGACAACAACGAGCAGCAACAGTGGTCGCCAGTCCCACCAGGCGCGAAAGCGTGTGAGAAGGTCCGCATCGGACCACAGCATTGCCAGCGCCAGGACGGACAGCAGTCCCAGTGCCGCACGAGCCAATGGTTGCTGCAGCGTCACGCGCAGCCGCTGGCGCGCCGACGGCAAGAATGCGAAGCCAAGCAGCATGGCCAGCGCCGCCAGATTCGTCAGCGTCGGCAGTACGAAAGTGCCGATCAATGCCGTCGCCGCCGCCACCCGCGCACAGGCGAGCGCCCGCCGCTCACGCACCGCAGTCGATGACGCATCGACCGCCTTCCTGCCCGGCAGCACCCTCGAGACTTCGTTACCGGGCATCCTTCATTGCACCTTCGTAGAATCCCGGCTGTCGCCGCGCGTCGGTTCCCATCGCACGGCTTCGGATTCGCGACGATTTCCTTCGACACTGTGATCGGCGAGCGCCAAACCGAAGCGGGCACGCGGCACGATGGCGCTGGAAGAACGGGCGATGCTCTTGTCGACCGAACTCCTTCGCCGGACGTTGCCCACGCTCGCCAACTTGGACGCGCAGTCTAATGGACGCTAGACCCCGCCTGTCGGTAGCCATCATCACGCGCAACGAGGCGCGCAATATCGCGGCCTGTCTGAGTAGCGTGCGCTTCGCCGATGAAGCGGTGGTCCTCGATAACGGCAGCCGCGACGGCACGACCGAGATCGCCGCCACGGCCGGCGCACGCACGATCGACGCTTCCGACTGGCCTGGTTTCGGTGCACAGAAGAATCGCGTCGTCGAGGCTTGCACTGGCGACTGGATTCTGTCGCTCGACGCCGACGAGCGCGTCAGCGATGAGCTGCGCGCGGAAATCGAGGCGACGCTCGCCGCGCCGCGCTTTGACGTCTACGAGATCCCGCGCCGTTCGACTTACTGCGGCCGTTTCATGCAGCACGGAGGCTGGTGGCCCGATTACTGCGCCCGTCTGTTCCGGCGCGGCACGGCCCGCTTCTCGGAGTCCCGAGTGCACGAACGACTTCTCACCGAGCGCCCGATCGGCCGGCTGTCGCAGCCGCTGGTGCATTACAGCTTTCGCTCGATGGATGATGTGCTGGCCAAGATGAATCGCTACTCGAGCGACTCGGCGGCCATGCTGGCCGAGCAAGGCCGCGTGCCCGGGCTTTTGACCGCCGTGTCGCATGGACTGGCCGCCTTTTTTCGCAGCTACATCATTCGGCTGGGACTTCTCGATGGCAAGTACGGCTTCCTGCTGGCGGTCAGCAACGCCGAAGGCTCGTACTACCGCTACGTCAAGGCGATGCTGGCTGCCGAAACCACGCGCGACGATCGAGAATAGGCGTGCTCATCTCGGTCATTGTCACCACCTTCAACCGGCCGGATGCCTTGCGCACCGTGCTGGCCGCGCTGCTGGCGCAGGACGAGCGCGGCTTCGAGGTACTGGTCGCCGACGATGGCTCGCGCAACGAAACGCGGCGGTTGGTCGAGTCGACCGCCGTTGCCGCGCCGATCGCCATCCGGCACGTCTGGCAGGAGGATCGCGGCTTTCGTGCCGGCGCCGCGAGGAATCGCGCCGCGGCGCAGGCCAAAGGCGAATACCTCGTGTTCCTCGACGGCGACTGCGTGCCGCGCCCCGATTTCGTCGCCCGACATCGGCGGCTGGCCGAACGCGGCTGGATGGTCGCCGGCAATCGCATCCTGCTATCCCAAGCGTTCACGTCCGAAGTGCTGGCCGGAGGCGAGCCGATCCATCAATGGACGTTGCGTCAGTGGCGCGCGGCGCGGGCACGCGGCGCGATCAATCGCACGCTGCCGCTGCTGCGAATTGCGCTGGGGCCGATGCGCAGACTTGCCTCCGGCCGCTGGCAGCGCGTACGAACCTGCAACCTTGGCATCTGGGTTGACGATTTCCGCCTCGTCAACGGCTTCGATGAGTCCTTCGAAGGCTGGGGCTTCGAGGACTCCGACCTTGCGGTCCGGCTGCTTAACGCCGGCGTGCGCCGCAAGGAAGGCGCTTTCGCCACCGCCGTGCTGCATCTGTGGCACCACGAGAACGATCGCTTGCACGAGGGCCGCAACTGGCAGCGGCTGCAGCAGCGGATCGCAACCCGAGAGACACGCGCCAGTTCAGGTCTGGCGCAGCGCTCCCAAGCGGTCCGCCCCGACTGATCAGCTGCGCTCGCGTAAGCGCGAATGGGCGCGCCAGAGCAGCGCGAGTGCCAAAGTGAACACGATCAGCACCGCATAGAAGGCGAGTTCGACATCGAATCGCTGCCCACGCATAACGCGCAGTAACAATGCGATCGGCAGCGGTGCGAACCCCGGAACGTGGCCATCCAGCAGCACCGGCGAGAAGCAGAAACCCGCCAGCGCCGCCAGCCCGATCGGGCGGGTGTTCGACCTTGGCCAGCGGCGCCGAGCAACGATGAACAGCCATCCGCACGGAAGCACCGTCACCACATACAGGCCCAAGGCGATCGAGAAGATGAGCAGCAGATCCATGCGGGCGATTCGTAGCCGGCGCCGCTCAGCCGTAGCGGAAATCGGCGGCACGAACCGTCGGCTGCTGCTTCAGTTCGTCGATCAACGATTCATCGGCCCGAACGCGCCAGTCCTCCGACAGCAGCAGGTCGGCGCTGCCGGCGCCATTGCAGTAATGCACGATCACGCGGCAGCCGTTGCTGCCGTTACCGTTGCTGACCCGAAACGGCACCAACACGTTACGGAAGCGCGCCATGTCCGGCAGGCCCTCGACCTCGATGCGCAGCCGCGCCGCCGCGCGGGCGCGTGCCTCGGCCAGATCAAGCACGTCGTCGGCATTGACGGTCAGTCGCTCCCTGAATTCGTCGTACCGCGCGCGACCAAGCACAAAGACCAGTGTGTCCTCGCGCAGCAGCGCCCGCTTGCGGTCGTAGAGCTCGGCGAAAACGGTCAGCTCGAGCTGCGCGGTACCGTCGTCGAGCACGATCACCCCCATGCGACCGCGGCGCGAATTCTGCGTTCGCGCCGAGACAATGATGCCGGCCAGACGCACGACCTCGGCGCGCCCATTCTGTGCACCGCGGAGATCGGCGAGTCTCGTCGGCGCCAGTTTGCGCGCTTCGATCGCGTACTCGGTGAAAAGGTGGCCGCTGAAATAGAACCCAAGGGCAAGCTTCTCGTTGGCCAGGCGTTCGCGCTCGGTCCAGGGCTTACAAGCGATGTAGTCGACGACCGGCCGCGTTTCTTCGCCGGCGCCGCCAAACAGGCTGACCTGGCCGGCGTGCGCCGCGGCGCGCTCGGCCGCTTCGAGTGCACGGCCGACACTGGCCGCCATCCTGGCGCGGTCGGAGTCGAGCGCATCGAACGCGCCGGCACGCACCAGCGCCTCGGCGGCGCGCCGGTTGACGAACTGCTTGTCGACGCGGGCACAGAAGTCGAACAGGTCGGCGAACGGACCGCCGCGGGCACGCACTTCAATGATGTGCTCGACGGCACTGCGCCCGGTGCCCTTGATCGCACCGAGGCCGTAGCGGATCGTCTTCGCGTCGACTGGCTCGAAGCGGTAGTTGCCCGCGTTGATGTCCGGCGCCAGCAGCTTCAGTCCGATCGCCTGGCTGTCTTCGACCAGTTCCTTGACCTTGTCGGTCTCGTCGAGAACGGCGCTCAGGTTGGCGGCCATGAAAGCCGCCGGAAAATGCGCCTTGAAGTAGGCGGTCTGGTAGGCGAGCAGCGCGTAGGCGGCCGAGTG
>JBFINI010000184.1:0-6456 GCA_041611275.1 Burkholderiaceae bacterium | reverse complement strand
GATCTGTCCAAGATGATGCAGGGCGAGCGCGAGAAGCTGATCCGCATGGAGGACAAGCTCCACGAGCGCGTCGTCGGCCAGGACGAGGCGGTCAGGCTGGTTGCCGACGCGATCCGCCGCTCGCGCGCCGGGCTGGCGGACCCGAACCGGCCGCTCGGCTCATTCCTGTTCCTCGGCCCGACCGGCGTCGGCAAGACCGAACTGTGCAAGGCGCTGGCCGAGTTCCTGTTCGACAGCGAGGAGCATCTCGTTCGCGTCGACATGAGCGAGTACATGGAAAAGCACTCGGTCTCAAGGCTGATCGGCGCGCCGCCGGGTTATGTCGGCTTCGAGGAGGGCGGCCAGCTCACCGAGCAGGTGCGCAGGAAGCCCTATTCGGTGATCCTGCTCGACGAGGTCGAGAAGGCGCACCCGGATGTCTTCAACGTGCTGCTGCAGGTACTCGACGACGGCCGCATGACCGACGGCCAGGGCCGCACGGTCGACTTCAAGAACACCGTGCTGGTGATGACCAGCAATCTCGGCTCGCACGAGATCCAGCGCCTGGCCGGGCAGGACTACGACCTGATCAAGGAAGCGGTGATGGGCGAAGTGCGGACGAATTTCCGCCCCGAGTTCGTCAACCGCATCGACGAGATCGTGGTCTTCCACGCACTCGATGCGAAGAACATCGCCGCCATCGCCAAGATCCAGCTCAAGCGCCTGGAGCAGCGGCTTGCGCAGCAGGAGATGAAGCTGGAGGTCTCGGATGCCGCGCTGGCCGAGATCGCCAAGGCGGGCTTCGACGCCGTCTACGGCGCGCGGCCACTGAAGCGGGCGATCCAGCAGCAGATCGAAAACCCGATCGCCAGGCGCGTGCTCGAAGGCAGGTTCGGACCGAAAGACATCGTGCCGGTGGACTTCCGCGGCGGCCAGTTCACGTTCGAGAGAACGGTGCATTGAGCCGGTTGGCCGTCGGTGGCCGATCAGCGCCTCACCGACGTGAGGTGGTCGACGGTCAGCTTCCAACGCTGCGCGGGGGCGCCGCGGTAGACGCCATCAGGCTCGGTGTCGGACAGCACGAGGGCACCGGCAGCGATGAAGCAGCGCGGCGCGATGCGGATGTCGTCGCGCAGCGTGCTATTGAGGCCGATCACGCAGGAGTGACCCACTTTCGTATTGCCCGAGACGACGGCCCTCCCGGCCACGAAGCAGTTGTCGCCCAGTTCGGCGTCGTGCGAAATCATGGCGCCAGCGCGAACAATGCAGTTCTCGCCGATGCGCGCGAACGGCTGGATGATGCAACCCTCGTAGATCATGCAGTTTTCGCCGATGGCAAGGTCTGGCCAGGTCAGGGCGCGAGAAGACACGTAGGAAATGAAGCGGAACCCCTTGCTTCGGCCTTCCGCTACGACATCGGCACGCAGGCCGTTCATCCGCTTCCATCCGAAAGGTGCCAGGAGGCCAACACGTTCAGGCGGATGAGTTCGCTCGAGAACTTCGAAGCTGATTACCGGCAGCCCCATGTGCTTGCTGCCGGTCATATATTGCTCGTGCACTGTGAAGCCGACGACTTGATGTGGGCTGTCATGCGTCAGAACGTAGGCGGCCAGCCGCGACAACTGGTGAAGACCGAAGATCACGATTTCCATTCGCCGTGCTCCACTGTGTTCTGCTGGCTTCGAATTCGCCACGCCGATAGATCGGGAAATATTGGCTGGTATGGGCGCCCGCCGGGGACAACGCGGCGTAAGCGCCGCGGTCGAGAATCGCTCCGAGCAGCCAGGTCGCTCGGACCGTGCTCGCCCAGCCTTTCTTGTAGCGGGACAAGCCGTTCGTCGCATCTTTCGCGGCCGCCGGCTGGCCGCCCCAGTCGATCCAGCGAGCGCGGTCGCGCAGCGTTTCCAGCGCGAACCAATCGAGCGCATAGGAGGCGCCGAGGCGATAGCCATCCGCGTTGAACGCAGCAAGGTGCGCATGCGCGACGCGCTTCTGCAGGACGATGATCTGTGCGCCCACCGTCTTGCCTTGGTATCTCGCGCGCAGCAGGCAGACACCGGGTAGGCGGAAAAGGCAATCGAAGGAAGCTTTCGGAAAAGCGCGCGGGCCAGAGATGCCGTGTCGTTCGACCAGATGCGCGTACAGGGCAAGCCATTCCTCCAGGAACTGTCGCGGCTGCCAGCAGGCGTCGAGTTCGAGACGACGCAGCGCCTTTCTCGCTTCGTAGCGATGATGGCGGCTGGATATCTGCTCTGACGGCTGCGCAAGATCGGCGACGAAATGTTGTTTGAACGGTCGTACGACATCGAAATGTGTAGCGAGGGTTTCCGGGTCAAAATCCGCAAACGCGTCGGCGATCAGCGTCAGACTGACGAGTCCATTCCGCGCGAGCGTTTCGACATCGCGGCCGAGCGCTGACCAGTCGTGACAGGCGAAGATCGGATAGGGGCCAGACGCGTCGCAGAAATCGCTACCCGAGATCGGACGCTGCAAAACCCATCCGCCGCAATGCTCCAGCGCAAGGGCATTGCCCGCATGCCGCAACGATTGCGCGTAGCGCGCTGATGCGTAGCCTTCAGGCAACGCCGGGTCGAAGGTCATAGCAGCTGCACATCGGCTTGCTGCCATCAGTTTAGTTCTTCCGCCCATTGAGGCGTTGCATCCACGTTGGCAGAAAATCAATTGAGGTGATGCGCATCCACTGACGATCGGCAGTCAGGAATCCCAACCCGCGTCGCGCTGGTCCGACGATCAGCCCGGTCACTGCCACCCAGCCGCCATCGAGATGCGTTTCGATGCGGACGAATCCCTTGAGACGACGAAGCCACTCGTCTGCCGTCAACGACGAGGGGTCCGGCACCCGGCGTATGTGCTCGTAGTCAGCCGCCGAACGATACGACGCCGCGCCATCCTGAGGCTGACCGGTATCGCCGCGCAGCATCGCGTCGAGCAGCAATGGCAAGCGCGCCGCTGCAGCGCTCGCCTTACGCACTTCGAGGTCGCCCGGGGTATCGCGGTCGAGCACGGGCACTTCGCCCTCCAGCATTACCGCGCCATCGTCGAATGCAGTGTCCATTCGGTGGAAGGTAAAACCGCTTTGCGGCTCGCCTTGATAGAGGGACCAGTTGGAGGCGCGCAATCCACGTTGCTGGGGTAGTCGGCCGTTGTGGTAGTTGACGCACTGGTCGAAGCAGTCCAGCAAGGCCGGCTCGAACCGGCGCATGCAGTAGAGATTCACGCCGAACTGTGCCGGCGAGCGATCGCGCATCAGGGCGAGAACGGATCGGTGATTCGGATTGCCCCCCGGGAGCACGACGATCGGTAGGCCATACTGCCGCGTCGAGCGCAGCACATCGCCGGCGAGGATGCGGGCGGCGGCGTCGAGCCTGCCGGTCCCCAGCGTTCCCTGCGCGACCCGATTGGCAAGGGCTATTCGGCGCTGGAGCCAAACGCGCGGCGGCCGAGATAGCAACAGCGCGGCAAGTTCGACATCAGTTCGCTGTACAACGGTTTCAAGGAGCGCCGGCAGCAGGACGGCTGGCGCCGCCTGGCATGGGTCGGCGAACACCACCAGGCGCCTTGCGCGCTTCGCACGATTGTCGCCAGCCGAGTCCTTCGTTGCGCCGATCGCCATATCGTCGCGGCCGATCGTCATGTACGCCGCAGTCGATCCCCGGCCAGTCCGAGCCTCGCCGCCAAACCGATACGTTGCAGCTTCCCGGTGGGACCCTTCGGGACGTCGTCGACGATAAGGATCGTGCGTGGGACCTTGAATTCGGCCAAGCGCTCGCCGGCAAAGTCGCGCAGCTCGCGCTCCGACGCCTGCTTTCCGGCGCGCAGAACGATTGCGGCGCCGACGTCCTCGCCGAGCCGGCGGTGCGGAATGCCAAAGGTCACCGCCTGCGCCACGGCCGGGTGATTCAGAAAAACTTCGTCGACTTCGCGCGGCGAGATCTTTTCTCCGCCGCGGTTGATGATCTCCTTCAGGCGACCAGTGAGCGACAGATAACCGTCGGCATCGACGACGCCTTGGTCGCCAGTGCGCAGCCAGCCGTTGATGAACGCGCCGGAATTCGCTTCCGGAGCCTCGGCATAGCCGGACGTGACGGTCGGGCCGCGAATGACGATCTCGCCCGTGCTGCCCGCAGGCAGCATGTGATCCGCTTCGTCGACGATTCCGATCTCGCAGCCGGAGGCGAGACCGACGCTGCCCGGCTTGCGGATGCCCGGCGGCAGCGGATTGCTCGCCATCTGATGCGCGGCTTCGGTCATGCCGTACGCTTCGATCAGGGGCGCCTGGAACAGGTTTTCGGTCTCGGTGATCACGCTTGGCGCGAGCGCTGCGCTCGATGAACGGATGAAACGCAATGGGCTGGCGGCGATGATGTCGAAGTGCTGGCTGGCACGCGCGGCGATCGCCTGGTGCATGGTCGGCACCGCCGTGTACCAGGTGGGCCGGAACTCCGCCAGCCAGGCGAAGAACTTCAATGCATTGAAGCCGGGCGTGCAGACGACGCTGGAACCAACGGCCAATGGCGCGAGCAGTCCGGCGACCAGGCCGTGAATATGGAACAGCGGCATGATGCCGAGTTGCCGATCGGCCGCCGAAAGCTGCAGCGTCGCGACGATGTTGCGTGCCGACTGGACGAGATTGGTCTGCGTCAAGGGCACCATCTTCGGCCGCGCCGTCGTACCGGAGGTATGCAGAATCAGGGCGACGTCACTGGCGCGCGGGGGACCGCCGTTCTTCGCGCCGGCGGTGCGCACCAAGTTGGTGGAAGTGACAGTGAACTCACCGGCCGTTGCCGCAGCCGACGACATTTCGAGCACGTGGATGCCGAGCCTGCGGGCGATGGCGATCGCGCTGGTGCCGCTGCCGCGCTCCACCAACAACGCCTTGGCCCCGAGATCCGAAAGGAAGAACTCGAACTCCTCCTCGCGATAGGCAGGGTTCAGCGGGCAGGCGGTCGCGGCGGTGGCAACGGACAGAAAGGCCATGGCCATCATCGGTCCGTTCGGAAGCACGATTGCAACACGGTCATTGCGACCGATGCCGACCGCGTTCAACACTTCGACGGATTCGCTAATCTGTGCGCGCAGTGCCCCATAGCGCAGTGGGGCGCTATCCGTGGCCGCGAAGGCGGTCGCCTTGGCATCGCCTGCGGCAAGCAGCTCAATCAATGTCGTTGGAGGCGTCACGCAACAATCCAGCGTTGGTTCGGCGGCCGAGGTCGAAGCACAGCCATCGCTCGGAATCGGCGGTCGAAGTTTCAGGTTTCGCTCGCGGTTAGAGTCGCTAGGAGAAACCCGCCTGTGGTGCCGACCGAGCAGCCTTGGCTAGTGCAAGGGATTCCGAGGCTTAGTCAAGCTAGTGTGCGAGTTTACCGAGACGACCTAGGTCGGATGGGATCGCGGCCGGCGCCAAGCGCCGGTTCCGATACTTTATTTTCGCAACGATGTAGTTTGGAGGTTGCTCATGGACAGTGCCATCATCGGTTGGGCGCATTCGCCGTTCGGTCGGCTTGATGGGATTGATCTCGAACGATTGATCGCTGATGTCGTGCGCGATGCGTTGCGTGATGCCGACTTGGAAGGCAAGGAGATCGACGCCGTCGTGCTCGGCCATTGCGGCGGCGGCATGACTCCGGAAATCTTCGTCAGCTCGCTGCCGCTGCAGGCTGAAGCCGGTCTGCGCTTCAAGCCGGCCGTGCGCGTCGAGAATGCCTGTGCGACGGGCACCGCAGCGATTCATGCGGGGCTCGACATGATCGCCGCCGGCCGGGCCAAGCGGGTGCTGGTCGTCGGCGCCGAGAAGATGACTGCAGTGCCAGGCGCGAAAGTGACCGAGATCCTCGCCAGCGCCAGCTACGTGAAGGAAGAAGCGTCGCGTGGGCTGACCTTCCCCGGCATCTTCGCGCTATTCGCGCAGCGCTATTTCGAAAGGTACGGCGATCAGTCAGCAGCGTTGGCGCGCATCGCGGCGAAGAACCACACCAATGGCGTGCGCAATCCGCTGGCGCAGCTGCGACGCGACCTCGGCTTCGAGTTCTGCAACACGGTGAGCGAGAAAAATCCGCTCGTCGCCGCGCCGCTGCGCAAGACGGACTGTTCGCTGGTCTCGGATGGCGCGGCAGCGCTGGTGCTGTCCGACGCGGATACCGCAAGCGCGACGCGCAAGGCGGTGGCGTTTCGGGCTCGCACGCACGTGAACGACTACCTGCCGATGAGTCGGCGCGACCTACTGGCGTTCGAGGGGCCGCGCGAGGCGATCACGCGCGCCTATCGAACGGCCAGGGTGACGGTCGACGACCTCGACTTCGCCGAGGTACACGACTGCTTCACGATCGCCGAACTGCTGATCTACGAAGCGATGGGCCTGGCGGCGACGGGCCAGGGCGCCCAGGTGATCGAGGAGGGCATCAGTTGCGCCGACGGCCGTTTGCCGGTCAACCCTTCGGGCGGACTGAAGGCCAAAGG
>JBFINI010000183.1:0-6470 GCA_041611275.1 Burkholderiaceae bacterium | reverse complement strand
GATGAACTCGCCGACCTGGCGCCGGCGCTCCCGGAAGCACTGGTCGAAGGCATTTCGCGCGATCTGACCAGCAAGGAGCGGGCGCAGCTGAACGCTGCGTTGAGCTATCCGGAAGAGTCGGTCGGCGCGCGGATGGACTTCGAACTGCTGTCGATACGCGACGATGTCACGCTCGAAGTCGTGCTGCGCTACCTGCGGCGGTTCGACGAGCTGCCCGACCACACCGACCAGGTCTTCATCGTCGACCGCGAGGGCCAGCTGAAGGGCGCGCTACCGATCGATCGAATGCTGATCAACGAGCCGGAAACGGAAGTCGCATCGTTGATGAAGACCGACATCCTGACGCTGTCGCCGATGGACGATGTCGGCGAAGCGGCGCAGGCGTTCGAGCGCTACGACCTGGTTTCCGCGCCAGTGGTCGATGCCAACGGCCGGCTGGTCGGCCGGCTGACGGTCGATGAAGTCGTCGACGTCATCCGCGAAGAGAGCGAGCAGGAAGCGCTGGCCAATGCCGGTCTGCGCGAAGAAGAAGACCTGTTTGCCAGCGTGTGGGAGTCAGCGAAGAACCGCTGGCTATGGCTGGCAGTGAACCTTTGTACGGCGTTCTTCGCCAGCCGGGTTATCGATGCGTTCGAGGGCACGATCGGCAGGGTCGTTGCGCTGGCCGCGTTGATGCCGATCGTTGCCGGTATCGCCGGCAACTCCGGCAATCAGACGCTGACTCTGCTGGTGCGCTCGTTGGCGCTGGGCCAGGCGACGGGAGGGAACCAGCGGCGGCTGGTGATGAAGGAGATCGCAATCGCGATTCTCAACGGCGCAGTCTGGGGTGGCGTCGCTGCGCTGTTCGTCTATTTTCTATATCGGGACTCGCCGCACGGCGTCATGCTGGGCGTCGTGATGTTCCTGGCGATGATTCTGAACATGCTGGTTGGCGCGGCGGTCGCACTTGCCGTGCCATTGGCGCTGCGCGCGCTGGACCGCGATCCGGCGATCGGCGGCTCGGTGCTGCTGACTTTCACCACCGATTCGGGCGGTTTCTTCATCTTCCTTGGGCTGGCCACGCTGGTTTTTTCCTAGCGTCGCTCAGTTCGTCTTTGCCCTGCCGGCGCTGGAGCCGGCAGCGGTGCGCTTGCCTCGCTTCTTCTTGGCTTTCGTTGACTTGGCAGCTTTCTTAACAGGTGGAGTCGCACCGGCTTCGCTCGTAGATGCAGCCGGCAGGCAGAATTGCGCCACGGCATCGGCCGTCCGCTGCAGTCGCGCTTGCAGATCGATCGCGTAAGGAGCGGTTGGACTGTTCCTCAGCAACTCGTAATCAGCGACCAGCCGGTCGCTGCACATGCGACTTCGCACGTATGGGCTTAACCGAGCCCGCAAATCGCCTTCGGCAGCGTTGCAGTCGAGCTCGCCGAGCCAGAGCCTGCGTGCCTGCACGAAATGGGCGGCCCACTGCGCCCCCGATTCGAATTCGCCTGCGCTGCAGAGGGCTGCTGCCAGACCGGCCCACGCGAGTTCGTTCGTCGCCTCGACTCGCGGCAGCGCAGCGGCAAAGCGGAAACGGGCGACAGCGTCGCCGGCCCGATTGGCCTGCAGCGCGGTTTCGCCGTCGCATAACGCCTGCATGTAGCTGTCCAGGCGAAGGCTGTCGTCTGAGCAGAATCCGAGTGACCCTAGCTTTTCCTGCGCCTGGCTGCCGCAGGCGACGAATACGGCCGGTAGCAGCACCAGAAGTGCGCGACGGGCTATCGAGGCCGACATCGCCTACTTAACGCGGCGGACCATGAATTCTTCCTGGATGTTGTCCTTGTAGTAGCTTGCGGGGCTGCCCGAGGACAAGAAGCGGCGCGCGATTTCCTCGCCGACGGCGGTGTGCTGAAGGACCGAGCCGTTGTCGAATTCGATCTCAAGCGTGCGCGCGTTGCGGTCGTAGCCTGCCGATTTGATGCCGCCGCGGCGGATGGGCTTGCGTTCGATAGCCATTGCCTGCGCCTCCTCGTTGCCGATCACAGTCCCAAGTCGTTCCAGATCGCATCGATCCGCTTTTTCACCGCCGGATCCATGGCGATCGGCCGGCCCCACGCGCGGGCGGTCTCGCCCGGCAGCTTGTTGGTGGCGTCCAGCCCCATCTTGCTGCCGAGGCCCGAGACGGGCGAGGCGAAGTCCAGGTAGTCGATCGGCGTGTTTGCGACCAGCACCGTGTCACGCGCCGGGTCCATTCGCGTGGTGATGGCCCAGATAATCTCCTTCCAGTCGCGCGCGTTGACGTCATCGTCAACAACGACGATGTACTTCGTGTACATGAACTGGCGCAGAAAGCTCCAAACGCCGAACATCACGCGCTTGGCGTGTCCCGCGTACTGTTTGCGCATGGAAACAACCGCCATTCGGTAGCTGCAGCCTTCCGGCGGAAGATAGAAGTCCACGATCTCCGGAAAGGTGCGCCGCAAGATAGGCACGAAGACCTCGTTCAGCGCCACGCCCAGAATCGCTGGTTCGTCGGGCGGCTTGCCAGTGTAAGTCGAGTGGTAGATCGGCTCGCGCCGCATCGTGATCCGCTCGACCGTGAAGACCGGAAAGCGCTCGACCTCGTTGTAGTAGCCGGTGTGATCGCCGAAAGGGCCCTCCAGCGCAGTTTCGTAGCCGGCGTTGGCGGCGCTGATCGCCCCAGCGGAATTCGCCGGGTCAGGCTGAATGTGGCCTTCGAGCACGATCTCCGCGCTTGCCGGCACCTGCAGGTCGATGCCGATGCCTTGAGTCGTTTCAGTTCGCGAACCGCGCAGCAGGCCGGCAAACTGGTATTCGGAGAGGTTGTCCGGCACGGGAGTGACCGCGCCGAGGATGGTGGCCGGATCGGCGCCGATTGCCACCGCGATCGGAAACGGCTGGCCCGGATGCGCCAGCCGATGATCGCGGAAATCCAGCGCGCCGCCCCGATGTGCCAGCCAGCGCATGATCAACCTGTTGCGACCGATGACCTGCTGGCGGTAGATGCCGAGGTTCTGGCGCTTCTTGTGCGGGCCGCGGGTAATTACGAGGCCCCAGGTGATCAGGGGTCCGGCATCGTCCGGCCAGCACCGCTGGATCGGCAGGCGCGCCAGATCGACCTCGCTGTTTTCCAAAACGATCTGCTGGCACGGCGCTGATCGGACGGCCTTGGGTGCCATGTCCCACAGTGCCGACTTGAGCATGGCCACTTTGCCGATCGCATCCTTCAGACCTTTGGGCGCCTCGGGCTCCTTGAGCGCCGCCAGCACCTCACCGACCTCGCGCAGCGCCTCAACGCTTTGCGCGCCCATGCCGAATGCAACCCGACGTGACGTTCCAAATAGGTTGGCCAATACCGGGATCGACGCGCCTTTTGGCCGCTCGAACAGCAGGGCCGGTCCGGCCGCACGCAATGTCCGATCGCAAACCTCGGTCATTTCGAGATCGGCGGACACCGGTGTCCGAATGCGGCGCAGTTCGCCGAGCGATTCAAGCTGGCGGATGAAATCCCGCAGGTCGGAATACTTCATCAAGTTTCTTGGATTTTTGCAACGCGGAAGTCAGTGCTGGCTTCCGTCAATCGCAATGCCGAAAAGTTGGGATGGCTAGCATACAAGTATCTGTTTTGTTGAATTTTTCTGACCAACATGGCAAGTCAAGCTGGATCAATAACCACAATCGAGAAGTTGGTGCATCGCATCAAATGTGGCTTTTTCAGTCGACGCGATTGGCATCGTCGATCGTACAATCGGCGTACCTTGTCGCTGCTCCGGCAGCCATCAACAGTACCGCTTCAGGCGGGACTGAACATCAGAGGGCCGAGAATCGGTTCTGCTTTTCGAGGAAAGTCTTGCGATGAACTCATCGGAGGATTTTCCGGGCCGGCTGGAAGCCTTGAGGCTCCGCGGCCAGTAAGCGGCTGAACTGCTGCAAAGTGGTCTGGCCGCCGTACCAACCTGTGAGTGAGGACAGCCGGCTTTGCCGACGGCCGCTCAACATAAGGAGGCACGCGTGTCGATGTCAATGAACTTAGGCCTGTACCGGCAGCTCGCTGCGGCGGCGTGGTCCGACGCCGGGCGCGACGCGCTACTGGGCGTCGCCATTGTCGCCAGGAAGCTGGTTGCTGTCGCCGGCTTCTTGCTGCTCGCCGCTGGCTTTGCCCTGCTCGTCAGTGAGCAAGCAAGAGATCGGGCAGTGCTAAAGCTGCTGTCCAGTTTGGGCGTTGAAGCGAAATCCGAGGTTGTCGTGGTCGCGCCGCCGACGTTGATCGAGGCGCGCCAGGGACGATGGAGCGACTGGCTGGCCGCATCCCCGGGCGCTGGCCGTTCGGAGCCGGAGCAGGAATTTGTCTCGCGCTACCTTTCTCAGCGATACAGGGTTGCTGAAGGGGCGGTGCGGCGGATTGTCGATGCAGCTTTTCGCACTGGTCGCTCGATCGGAGTGGACCCGATGTTGATCCTGGCGGTCACCGCGATCGAGTCGAGTCTGAATCCCTTTGCGCAAAGTTCGATGGGTGCGCAGGGTCTGATGCAGGTGATGACGCATTTGCACAGTGACAAGTTTGTCTCGCACGGCGGCGATCACGCGGCACTTGATCCGATCGCCAACGTGAAAGTCGGGGCAGAGATACTGAAGGATCTCATCAGCCGCGGCGGCTCGGTGCAACGGGGGCTGCAACTCTACGTCGGCGCAGGCAACCTGCCGGACGATGGTGGTTACGCGTCCCGCGTTCTCGGTGAAATGGGAAGAATCAAGCTGGCTTCGACTGGCAATGTTCGCTCGGCGCTATCGGCAGGCTGGCGGGCAGACAATCAACCACGCGGCAAGACGGCCGACGCGGAAATATTGCCGGTCAGTTCCGCAAACGGAACGGGGCCGGGCACCCAACGTCATCCCGTCCCGTCCATCTGATGACGGGCGCTTTCGACTAAGCCTGCTGGTCTTCTCGGGGCTGGGCAGCTTGTCGCCGTGGCGCGGCTTTGCTGGCCAAATAGGCGCCCATACGGTTAACCGCTTCTTCGAGCTGTTCCAGCTTGTTGGCGTAAGAAACGCGCACATAGCGCGAAGTTTCGGCGGATCCGAAGTCGCGCCCCGGGACGAGGCAAACGCCGGTTTCGCGCAGAAGGTCGAACGCGAAATCCCAACTGTTAGTCGCGAAGCGATGAACCCCTGCGTACACGTAGAAAGCGCCGTCCGGGACGACCGGAACGTCAAAACCGATTCTGCTAAGCGCCGGAACCAGGTAATCGCGCCTTTGCCTGAATTCATCGCGCCGAGCTTCGTAAATTCCCAAGGCTTCAGGTGTGAAGCAGGCCTTGGCGGCATGCTGGGCAATCGCTGACGGGCAGATATACAGATTTTGTGCCAACTTCTCCAAGGTCGGCATCAGCGAAGGCGGTGCAACCAGCCAGCCGAGCCGCCACCCTGTCATGCTGAAGTACTTTGAGAAACTGCCTAGTACCAAGAGGTCTTCGCCGAGCGCCAACGCGCTTGATGGTGGACTATCGTAGTTCAATCCCTGGTAAATCTCGTCAACGATCACGAAGCCGTGGCGCGCACGGACTGCATCAACGATCTCGACCAGCGCCTCGCGACTGATTGACGTTCCCGTCGGATTCGACGGAGATGCAAGCAGTATGCCGCTGGACGACGGCGTCCATGCCTGTTCCAGCATGCCGGCAGTTGGCTGAAAGCGCGTTGCCGGACCGCAAGGAACCAGTCGCGCGCGACCTTCCAGGACGGCGGCGAAGTGCCGGTTGCATGGGTAACTCGGATCAGGCAGCAGCAGGCAGCGATCTCGGTCAAGCAGCGCCGCCAGTGCCAGCAGCAGCGCTCCCGACGCGCCGGCGGTGACGATAATTCGTCCGGGGTCGGTATCGAGATCGTAGCGCCGTCCGTAGTCTTCCGCGATCGTCTGACGTAGCGTGTCTATCCCGAGGGCTGGCGTGTACTGGGTCAGACCAGCGTCGATCGCCGCTTTGGCGGCTGCCCGCACCGGCGGTGGCGCCGTGAAATCCGGCTCGCCGATGCTCAGGTGAATGATCGATCGTCCCGCATCGGCCAGGCGTTTCGCCTCTTTGACGATTTCCATGACGAAGAAGGGCGCGATCGCATCATTCCGTCGCGCTGTGGCCAGGGAGGTCACCGCTCAGGCCTCTGCCGGCTTGCTCGGCGGCGTCTTTGGCAGTAGTCAGCGGCCACTTCGCCATATCGACCGATGAAAAAAAAGCCTGTCGCTTGAGTGCCCCCAAGATCGGCCGAGGAGGGAGAGGAGAGGTGCCGACGCCGGTTTACGCACTCGAGCTCGATGACAGGCTCACGAAGCTTCATGTTAGCCGCCAAGCACAAAAAGTCAACGATTTGTCTATGTCAAATGGAATTTTGTCCATCCGCACCCCGGTGTCCTGAGATCTTGTCGGTGTCGGCCGGCCATCATCCCCGTTGCCGAGCCGCAGACAGGCAAGTAAGGAATGCGGAGTCTGTCCCAG
>JBFINI010000182.1:0-6500 GCA_041611275.1 Burkholderiaceae bacterium | reverse complement strand
GCCGAGCGGCGCATGGCCTTTCCCAACGTGCGCCACGTGACCTTGCCCGATGCCGGCCACATGCTGCATCACGACCAGCCGGGGGTCGTCGCGCACCTGATCGAGCGCTTCGTCGAACGAGCCGCACACGCGGCTACTTAGAATGCCGCCGATGAGCAAACTGGCCAGTGAGCTGAATGCGGACCTGCATGCGCATTCGACGATTTCCGACGGCACGATGGCGCCGCGCGATCTGGTGCTGCGCGCCGCGGCGCAGGGCGTCGAGCTGTTCGCGCTGACCGATCATGACGAGATCGGCGGGCTGGCGTCGGCTGCCGATTGCGCCCGCGAAGTCGGCCTGGCATTCGTAGCCGGGGTCGAGATCTCCGTCACCTGGGCCGGCCGCACGGTCCATGTGGTCGGCCTCGGCATCGATCCCGGCAACGTGGCGTTGCGCGACGGCCTGGCGGCGGTGCGCTCGGGGCGTCGTCAACGCGCACTCGACATGGCCGAGCAACTGAAGCGCGTCGGCATCGACGGTGCCTTTGACGGCGCGTTGAAACATGTCGGCAATCCCGACCTCATTTCGCGCACGCATTTCGCGCGCCATCTGATCGAGCGCGGCATCTGCGGCGACAACCGCGATGTCTTCCGCCGCTTTCTGGTCGAAGGCAAGCCCGGCTATGTGCCGCACCGCTGGGCGCAACTGGCGCAGGCGGTGCAATGGATCACCGGGGCCGGCGGCGTGGCGGTGATTGCCCACCCCGGCCGCTATCCATTCAGCGAGAACGAATTGTGGGCGCTGGCCGCCGAGTTCCGCGACGCGGGCGGCGAGGCGCTGGAGGTCGTCACGTCCAACCATGATGCCGTCGACGTCCGACGTTTCGCCGAACTGGCGCTGGAATTCGGCTTTGCCGCCTCGCGCGGCAGCGATTTTCACGGGCCGGGGGAGTCGCACGCCGAGCTCGGACGCATCGACGCGCTGCCATACCGGCTGATGCCGGTATGGCAGCGCTTTGTCTGAGCCCATGGCGCAGCTCTTCGTCGCGCATCCAACCCATCCGCAGCTGCGCCTGCTAAGGCAGGCGGCGCAGCTCATCGAGCATGGCGCCGTGGCGGCAATACCGACCGACTCCTGTTATGCGCTGGTCTGCCGGCTCGACGACAAGCCCGCAGTTGACCGGATTCGCCGCATCCGCAGCGTCGACGAGCGCCATCACCTGACGTTGCTGTGTCGCGATCTCGCGGAGATCGCCAACTACGCGAAGGTCGACAACGTCCAGTACCGGCTGATCCGCGCCGTCACCCCGGGGCCGTACACGTTCATCCTTGAAGCGACGCGTGAAGTGCCGCGGCGGCTGTCGCATCCGTCGCGCAAGACGATCGGCATCCGCGTCCCCGATCACCCGGTCGCCCTCGGTCTGCTCGAAGTGCTCGGTCAGCCCCTGATCTCGACCACGCTGCTGCTGCCCGGCGACGAGCTGCCGCGCACCGATGCGAACGAGATCCGCGAGCGACTCGAGCACGTCATCGACCTGGTGATCGAATCCGGCGACGCCGGCATCGAGCCGACCACGGTGGTCGACCTGACCGGCCGCGAAGCGGTGCTGGTGCGCCGAGGACGCGGCGCGATTGAGGCGCTGGGTCTGGCTGGCTGACAGCGGCAGGCGGTTGCGCAAGGCTGACTGCTAGACTGCGCGCCGATGGAAAGCATCATCCAGACCATTGCGGTCTATGCAATCCCCGTCCTACTTGCGATCACGTTGCACGAAGCCGCGCACGGCTATGTCGCGCGCATGTTCGGCGACAACACCGCGTACGTGGCCGGACGCATCACGCTGAACCCGATCAAGCACATCGATCCCATCGGCACGATCGCCGTGCCGCTGGTGATCCTGCTCGTCACCAAGGGCATGCTGTTCGGCTGGGCCAAGCCGGTGCCGGTCGACATCGGCAGCCTGCGCCGGCCAAAGCAGGACATGGTCTGGGTCGCCGCCGCCGGTCCCGGCGCCAACCTGCTGATGGCCATCGCTTGGGCGATATTCCTGACGCTGCAGCAGGTGGTCGGCCTCAGCGAACAGTTTTTCCTGGCGATGGCGGTGGCCGGGATCCAGGTCAACCTGGTGCTGATGGCGCTGAACCTGCTGCCGGTGCCGCCGCTCGACGGCGGCCGGATCATGGTCGGGCTGCTGCCGCACCGGCTTTCCTACCAGTTCTCTCGTCTCGAACCGTATGGACTCATCATCGTCATCGTGCTGCTGGCCAGCGGCACCCTTGGCTTCTTTCTTACGCCGTTCCTGCAGTTCGGCCGCGCCATCGTCAGCCTGTTCATCTGATGTACGGTGACCGCGTCCTGTCCGGCATGCGCCCGACCGGCGCGCTGCACATCGGCCACTATCACGGCGCGCTGAAGAACTGGGTGCGGCTGCAGGACGAGCACCCGTGCTTCTTCTTCGTCGCCGACTGGCACGCGCTGACCACGCACTACGAAACGCCGGAGGACATCGAGTCCAGCGTCTGGGACATGCTGATCGACTGGTTCGCCGCCGGCATCGATCCGAGCAAGGCCACCGTGTTCATCCAGTCGCGCATCCAGGAGCACGCCGAGCTGTTTCTGCTGCTGGCGATGGCGACGCCACTGGGCTGGCTCGAGCGCGTGCCGACCTACAAGGACCAGCTCGAGAAGATCAAGGACCGCGATCTGTCGACCTACGGCTTTCTCGGCTATCCGCTGATGCAGGCCGCCGACATCCTGATCTACCGCGCCAACATGGTGCCGGTGGGCGAGGACCAGGTGCCGCACATCGAGATGACGCGCGAGATCGCGCGCCGCTTCAATCACCTGTTTGGCGCCGAGCCCGGCTTCGAGGAGAAGGCCAAGACGGCGGTCAAAAAGCTCGGCACCAAGCGCGGCCGGCTCTACCTGGATCTGCGCAAGCGCCACCAGGAAAAGGGCGAGGACGATGCGCTCGAGCAGGCGCGCGCGCTGCTGGCCGCCTCGGCCAGCCTGTCGATGGGCGATCGCGAGCGGCTGTTCGGTTATCTGGAGGGCACACGCCGGGTGATCCTCGCCGAGCCGGAAGCCAAGCTCACCGCCACGCCGAAACTGCCTGGCCTGGATGGCCAGAAGATGTCGAAGAGCTACGGCAACGCGGTGCTGATGCGCGAAGAGCCGAAAGTGCTCACCGAGAAGGTCCGTCGCATGATGACCGACCCGGCGCGCGTGCGTCGCTCCGATCCCGGCGAACCCGACCGTTGCCCGGTGTGGCAGTTGCATCAGCTCTACTCGACGCAGGAAGTGCGCGACTGGGCGGCAAGCGGCTGCCGCTCGGCCGGCATCGGCTGTCTCGAATGCAAGCAGCCGGTCATTGACGCCATGCTGGCCGAGCAGGAAAGCTGGCACGCCCGCGCGCAACCGTATCTGGACGATCCGTCGCTGCTGCGCTCGATCGTTGCCGACGGCTGCGACCGCGCCCGTCACGCGGCCCGGGAAACGATGCGCGATGTGCGCGAATCGATGGGACTCGCCTACAGCTGATGTGGCTGCGCCGCCGTGCATCGGTGCCCGCCACGGCGGTCGCGCCGCCTGCCAAGGGCGGAGCCGAGCCGACCGAAGCGACCGAACGCAGCGGGCATGGTGGCGAGGCGCCGTCGCCTTGGGTCGCCCGGTTCGCCGCCCGCGTCGGGCCCGGTGCGCAGGTGCTCGATGTGGCCTGCGGTCGCGGCCGACATGCACGATTGTTTGCCGAGCAAGGTTGCTTAGTCGAGGCGGTCGATATCGACGCCGAAGCGGGTGCAGCGCTGGCCGACGTCGAGCACGTGAATTTCCTGTGCGCAGACCTCGAGGGCGGTGGGTGGCCGTACGCCGGACGCCGCTTCGATGCGGTCGTTGTCACCAACTATCTGCATCGGCCGCTGCTGCCGCAACTGGCCGAGTCGCTGAAGATTGGCGGTCTGCTGCTCTACGAGACTTTCATGCTCGGCCATGAACGCTACGGTCGGCCGACCAACCCGGCGTTTCTGCTGCGTCCGCGCGAACTGCTCGATGCGTTTGGGGCAACGCTGGCGGTGCTGGCCTTCGAGGAAGGGGTTGTCGGCCTGCCGCGGCCGGCGCGCGTCTCCCGGATCTGCGCCGTGCGCACCGGCGCCGGCGGCGATTCGCACCTGCGCCTCGACGCCGATCGCTAGGCGCCGCAGCGGCCGCGCGGGCGGCCCCCGTTAGAATGCCAGCATCAATTTCCAGTCGAGGCTGCAGCATGATGAAGGGCTCATTAGTGGCGATTGTCTCGCCGATGCGCGAAGACGGCTCGCTCGACTTCGACGCCTATCGCCGGCTGATCGAGTGGCACATCGCCGAAGGCACCAACGGCGTCGTCGCCGTCGGCACCACCGGCGAATCGCCGACTGTGGATCACGAAGAGCACTGCGAACTGATTCGCATCGCGGTGGAGACGGTGCGCGGCCGCATACCGGTGATCGCCGGTACCGGTGGCAACTCGACGGCCGAGGCGGTCGAACTGACCGCCTACGCCAAGGGCGTAGGCGCCGATGCGTCACTGCAGGTCGTGCCGTATTACAACAAGCCAACGCAGGAAGGCATGTACCAGCACTTCCGCAAGGTGGCCGAAACGGTTGACCTGCCGCTGATCCTGTACAACGTGCCCGGCCGAACGGTGGCCGATCTGGCCACCGAGACATCACTGCGTCTGGCGCAGATCCCCGGCATCGTCGGCATCAAGGATGCGACCGGCGATCTGGCGCGCGCATCGGACCTGATCAAGCGGGCACCGAAATCGTTTGCCGTCTACAGCGGCAACGACGACACCGCGCTGGCCCTGATGCTGCTCGGCGGCCACGGGGTCATCTCGGTGACCGCCAACATCGCACCGCGGTTGATGAGCGAATTGGCCAAGGCCGCACTGGCTGGGGACCTGTCCGGTTCGCGCGCGCTGAACAATCGCCTGCTGCCGCTGCACCTGAAACTGTTCGTCGAGCCGAATCCGGTGCCGGTCAAGTGGGCGCTGGCCAGAATGGGGCGAATCGAAGGCGGCATCCGTCTGCCGCTGATTCCGCTGACCGAAGCGAACCAGCCGGTCGTCGAGACCGCGCTGCGCGAACTGGGCCTGCTGTAGCCAAGAACACGGAGACATGATGAACGCTTGTATGGGGCGCCTGCGCACCGGCGCAGTGCTGGCCGTCTGTGTGACTGTGGCCGGCTGCAGTACGGTGGGTCTGACGACCGACAAGATCGACTACGGAAGCGCCGTGCCGCCCAAGTCGCTCGAAGTTCCGCCCGATCTGTCGCAACTCTCGCGCGAGGATCGCTATACAGTGCCCGAGCGCGGCGTGGCCACAGCCAGTGGTGCAACGGCAAGTCGCACGCAGCCTCGTGCCGGCACGACGGTCGCCGTCGCGCCGGCCTCCGCCAATGCGCGCATCGAGCGCGCCGGCAGCCAGCGTTGGCTGGTCGTCGATGTGCCGCCCGAACAGGCATTCACCGTTGTTCGCGAGTATCTGCCGACGATCGGTCTGGCGATCGAACGCGAGGATGCAAAGCTTGGCATCGTCGAAACCGCATGGGCCGAGAACCGCGCCAAGCTGCCTCAGGACATCATCCGGCGCACGCTCGGTCGCGTGCTCGACACTGTCTATTCGACCGGTGAGCAGGACAAGTACCGGGTTCGCATCGAGCGCGCTGCGGCGAACACTTCGGAGATCTTCGTCAGCCATCGCGGCATGATCGAGGTCTACACATCGAATGCCCAGGACCGCACGATGTGGCAGCCGCGGCCGTCGGATCCCGAAATGGAAGCCGAGTTATTGCAGCGGCTGGCATTGCGATTCGCGCCGCCGCCAGAGGCGGCGACGACCACTGCGGCAGCGGCTGCTACGGGGGGCGCGCCGGCAGCACCGCAGGTCGCGCGGCTGCTGCCGGCCGACAGCAGCCAGCCGGCGCGGGTCCGTATTGACGAGGCGTTCGACCGCGCCTGGCGGCGAGTCGGCCTGGCGCTGGATCGTGGCGGCTTTACGGTTGAGGATCGTGACCGAACCCGCGGTGTCTATTTCGTCCGCTATCTCGATCCAGAAGTCGAGCAGCGGCAGCGCGATCGGCAGGGGTTCTTCTCGAAGTTGTTTGGACGCGAGGCCAAGGTCGACGCACAGCAGTTCCGCGTCCGGGTCGCCGCCGAAGGCGAGCGCACCGATGTGACGGTCCAGGATCGCGAAGGCAAGCCCGATTCCAGCGCCACGGCGGGCAAGATCCTGACCCAGATCAACGAGCAGTTGCGCTAGCCGGCGAAAGGCTCGGCCTCGTGCTGCGGTTTTGCAGCCTCGGCTCGGGTAGCGAAGGCAACGCGCTGGTCGTCGAGGTGGTCGACGCCGGCAGCGTTACGAGGGTGCTGCTCGACAACGGCTTTAGCGCTCGCCAGTTGCGGGCACGACTGGCGCGGGTCGGATTGCAGGTAGAAGATCTCGACGCGATCGTGCTGACCCATGAGCACAGCGACCATGTGGGCGGTGTC
>JBFINI010000181.1:0-6515 GCA_041611275.1 Burkholderiaceae bacterium | reverse complement strand
TGGCAGGCCGCCAGCGACAACGCCGAGGCCGCCAGCGCGATTCTTGCAAGCATGGTGTGTCTCCTTTCTCTCTTGTGGGCGCAGCGACCGGCTGCGGGCGACGATTATGGCCCGCCTTTTTGGCGGGCGGGCGCATCGACAACACGTGCCGCGCGAGATTCCTGCTGCATCCGTGATGCGCGCATCGTCGCGCGCCGGCTCGCGCAGTTGCAAGGCGATCGCCTCCCCCGTTTCTGGGTCCGCGCTTGTGCGTTCAGTTTTGCTGCCGGGCGTGCGGACCGATAACCCGCGATTGATGAGAGGTTATGCGCGAAAAGCGACACTTGCGATTCGCGCCTCGGTTCGGTCGATCGCGCAGTGACCCGCACCCGCTCCACTGCGGCGTCGTGCGCGGCTCATGATTCTGTACGACATGTTTATCCCGCATCGCCCAAACGAATAGGTCGCATCCAATGATGCGATTGGATTTTCCGCGCGGCCGACCTTAGGTTGACTGGGAACGAGGGGACTCGAACCGATCAGGAGTTTGCAATGAGTAATCGAGACAGGTTGGTGGCCGATGAACTGCGTGAGATCGAACGCGCCTTGGCCAAAGCGCGCAAGATGCGTGCCGAAGTGACGGCCGATCTGTTGCGTCGTGGCGGACGCAAGATCCGCTCGCTTGCGGTCAGCGCCGGGCGCGGCACCATGGATTTCTTGCGCCGCCCACGCACGACCTACGCCAGGACGGCGCAAAGCTGAGCGGGAGTTCGCCGCCGCTCGCGCCTGCGGGCAGGCAGAGCGGGCGAGCGGACCGCGCAGAGGCGGTGAAACTCGCGGGCGCTGCACGGCCCCGATGATTTGACCGATCGGAGGGTAAGCTCGCCGCTCGGCCTGATCGCCTGCTCGGCGACAGGAAATCCCGTGCCGGCGCGCGGCCGCAGACTGCGACGATCGGCCGCAGCGGCGTTCTTCGATCCGATGCCCAGGCAAAGTGCCGGCCTGCTGCCTTATCGCCACACCTCGGGCGTGCTCGAGGTGCTGCTGGTGCATCCGGGCGGCCCGTTCTGGACGCGCAAGGACGACGGCGCCTGGTCGATCGCCAAGGGCGAGATCGAGGACGGCGAGCAGGCGCTGGCTGCGGCCCAGCGCGAGTTCACCGAGGAAACCGGTGCAACCCTCGACGGCGAGTTCATCGCGCTGCGACCGGTGCGGCAGGCGGGCGGCAAGATCGTTCATGCGTGGGCGGTGCGCGCGGCTTTCGACCCGGCCGATCTGCGCAGCAACACGTTTGCGATGGAATGGTCGCGCAAGTCCGGACGCCTGACGGAATTTCCGGAGGTCGATCGCGCAGCCTGGTTCACGCTGGAGGCGGCGCGGGCGAAGATACTGCCGAGTCAGGCGCCGCTGCTCGAAGAGCTGCGCGAATTGCTGGCCGACTGAGCGAGGTTGCGCGGCGCGCCCTGCGCGCGCCGGCGATGGCGCAGAATCGGTTTGCATCGAAGTGGCCTGGAGACACCGATGAAGAAGACGTTGTTCGCGCTGGCGCTGGCCGTCATGCTTGCCGCAGGTGCGTTGGCGCAGACCCCGCACACGCACCAGCATCGCTTCAGCGGCGCCGAACGGTGGGCGCGCGTGTTCGACGATCCGGCGCGAGATCAATGGCAGAAGCCGGATGAAGTGATCGCTGCGCTGGCGCTGGCAACTGGCAGTGTGGTGGCCGACATCGGTGCCGGCACCGGGTACTTCGCGGTACGGCTGGCGCTGAAGGTGCCGCAGGGCCGTGTCTATGCGGTGGACATCGAGCCGGACATGGTGAAGTACCTGTCCGAGCGTGCGCGCAAGACGAATCTCGATAACCTGACCGCCGTGCTGGCTGCGGCCGACGACCCGAAACTGCCTTCGAAGGTCGACGTGGTGCTGCTGGTCAACACCTACCACCACATCGGCAGCCGCGCGGCGTATTTCGGTCGCCTGGCCGGGGCGCTGAATACCGGCGGACGCGTCGCGATCGTCGACTTCACGATGGAATCTCCGGTCGGCCCGCCGGTGAGCGGCCGCCTGCCGGCGGCCGAGGTGAAGGCCGAGATGCAGCGCGCCGGTTATCAACTCGCGGCCGAACACGCGTTCCTGCCGAACCAGTATTTCCTGGTGTTCCGGCCGCAGAAGCACTGAGCGGTCAGGCACAGACCGGCAGCGCGCAGCCACCGTCGAAAGCGCGTGCCCAGTCGGCAATGGCCCGTTGCATCACTGCCGAATCGCTCGCATCGCCCGCTGAAGCCGGCGTCCAAGCGCAGCGTGCGGCGCTGCTATGGTCGCTGCCATGAGCGAGCGCGACCCCGACTTCTGGCGCAATCTGCGTGCCGAACTGGCCTCGGGTGGGCAGTGGATCGACCGTGCCTTGGTGCTGCTCTACGCGGCGGCGACCGGGCTGGTGGTTGTCGGCTTCACGCTGCTCGCCGAGGCGGCGAGCAGCGGTTTCGAGCGCCTGCGGAATTGGGGTGAGTACGGCATCTGGCTGCCGCTGATCTGGACGCCGGCGTTGACGGTGGCCGTGCTGTGGTGGACACGCCGCTTCGCGCCCGGTGCGCAGGGCTCAGGCATCCCGCAGGTCGTGCTCGCGCTCGACGATGCCACGCCCGAACCGCGGCGGCTGTGGCTGGTGTCATTGCGTCTGTCGCTGCACAAGATCGGGCTGGTGGCTGGCGGCCTGCTGGCCGGGCTGTCGATCGGCCGCGAGGGCCCCACGGTGCAGGTCGGCGCCGGCGTGATGCAGCATGCTGGCCGCTGGCTCTCGCCGCGCTCAGGCATCGACTCGCACGACCTGATGGTGGCCGGCGCGGCGGCCGGCATCGCCGCCGCGTTCAACACGCCCCTGGGCGGCGTGATCTTCGCCCTGGAGCAGTTGTCCGGGCGGCGCAGCATCTCGCACAGTTCGCTGGTGATCGTCTCGATCGTGCTGTCGGGCATGGTGGCGGTGTCGGTGTTCGGCAATCTGACGTACTTCGGCGAGCTGCGGGTGCAGCAGCTGTCGTGGTCGCTGTTCGGACCGGGTTTGCTGGTGGCGCTGGTCGCGGGACTGGCCGGCGGCCTGTTTTCGCGCCTGGTCGTGGTGTCGGCGCGTGGGCTGCCCGACCGTTTCAGCCGCTGGCGCGCGCAGTACCCCTTGCGTTTTGCCGCAGCCTGCGCGCTGGCGGTGGCGGTGATCGGCATTCTCACCGGCGGCGCGACCGCCGGCGCCGGCTATGCGCCCACGCGGGCGCTGCTCGAGGCGCAGGGCGAGTTGCCGGCCGCCTACACCGTGCTGAAGTTCTGCGCCACCTGGTTGTCAGCATGGACCGGTGTGCCGGCTGGCGTGTTTGCGCCGTCACTGGCCATCGGCGCCGGAATCGGCCACGACATCGCGCTGCTGACGAATGTCGCCGCTGATGCGGCGATCCCGCTGATCGCGCTTGGCATGGTCGGCTTCCTCGCAGCCACCACGCAGGGGCCGATCACCGCGTTCATCATCGTGATGGAAATGGTCTCCGGCCACACGATGGTGCTCAGCCTGATGGCCACTGCGTTGCTGTCGAGCGGCGTGGCGCGCCTGCTCACGCGGCCGATGTACGTCGAGCTCGCTGGATTGCTGTCGACGCGGGGACGAAAGGACCCGTAGTCAAGGTGACTTGCATCGGCCGAATCGCCGCCGACGCGGGCTTCGCCTTTCATTGTTCATCGAGCTTGTGCTTGCGACAGGCAACCCACAGCGTCAGGTCGTAGCCGATCTTGATCACGCCGCAGGCCACCAGTGGCGCGGCCATCCAGCCGGCGGCAAAAAGCAGACCGGTGAGCGACGGGCTCACCGCCGAGGCGAGACTGCGCGGCACCGCGGTCACGCTGGCCGCGGCGGCCCGCTCGGGCGGCGTGACGACGCTCATTACGTAAGCGGTGCGCGTCGGCACGTCCATCTGCGACAGCGCCGCGCGCGCAAACAGCAGGGCAAGGGCCAGCGGCAGATTCGGTGCCAGCGCGGCGGCGATCAGGCACAGGTTGGCGGGGATGTGCGTGAACACCATCGTGTTGAGCAGGCCAATGCGGCGCGCGACCCAGGGCGCGGCCAGCATCGAGGCGGCGGTCAGCAACCCGGACCAGAAGAAGAAAGTTCCGGCGCCGGCCAGCGACAGGTCGAAACGCTGCATCAGCCACAATGACATCAGGCTGTTCAGCACCAGGCCGCCGGCAAAGGCGTCGACTGAAAACAGCGCCGCCAGCTTGAAGACGATGCCGCGCGATGCGCCGAGCGCGGACTTGCTCGCGGCGGCTTCGGTACTCGGCTCGGGCAGGCGGCGATACAGCCACAGCGTGGCCAGGCCGACGGCGGCGTAGGCGACGAACATCAGGCGCATGGCGCCGAGCAGATCGATCGCCTCGTGCCGGGCCAGCCAGCCGGGCACGGCGGCGGCGAGCGCGCCGAAGGCGGCGGCGAGCGAGGCGAGCAGGCTGTAGCGCGCAAAAAGGGCGGTGCGTACATCGGCCTTGGCCGCGCCGGCCAGCCGCGCGTGTTCGAGCGGCAGAAACACGCTGACGTCGCCGGCGCTGGGGTTGAGCGTGCCGACGAAGGCCACCAGCAGCAGGGGCCAGAACTGCGACAGACCGGCGAAGCCGAGCCCGGTGGCGGTCATCAGAAGCGCGGCCGCGGCAAGCAACCTGCGCTGCGCGAAGCGATGCCCCCAGGCGCCGACGGCGAGCGTGGCCAGCGCCGAGCCGAGCAGCGTCGCGGTGCTGAGCACGCCGACCGACCAGACGTCGAAGCCGAGCGCGAGCAGATAGGCCGGCAGCAGCACGGCAACGTAGCCGTCGACGAATGCGCGCAGCGCGCGGCCGGCCACCAGCAGGCGCGCCGCCGGATCGGCCCCGCGCGGCGCAAGCAATCGAGACAACAGCCGTGCCATGGGCGCGCGGACTTCGCGGGTGCGGCCGATCCGCCACAGAAAAGCAAGAGGCGACACTCTACTCGGCCGCCGTCGCAGTGCGACCGCTGACGCCTAGCATGCTCAGTAACGAAAACACACGAAACGATGTTTCCGTTCGGCGTGCACAGGCGCCGATGCCGTTCACCTCAAGAAGGAGTAGCAATGACTACGCTCAGCACCACGTCGAGAAGCCGCAAGACCACCCGCGCGACTGCGGCGCGCCGCAAGCACAGCAAGCTCGGTCGCGCGCTGCGCGATACGCGCACGAAGGCCGCGGCTTTCACCCGGACCTCGCTTGCGGAGGCCGAAGAACGTTTCGCTCAGGTCGAAGAGCGCGTCGAGAAAGCGGCGAAGAAAGCGGCCCGCACCGTCCGCGCATCATTGACCGACGCAGTGACCGCGCTGAAGGGTGCGGCGAACACGGTCGTCAAGCGCGTGACCGCGGCCGGAGAGGCTGCGCAGCCAACGGTGAAGCGCGCCAAGAAAGTCGTCAAGAAGGCGGTGAAGAGCGCGACGGGCAAGCCAGCGCCCCGGCGAGCAGCCAGAAAGTCCTGACGCTTCGCCTGCCGCGGTTCGAATTGAACCGCGGCCGCCCCCGGCGACGGGGTTGCCGGCGTTCAAGGCCGCTGAAGGGTGCTACCGCAACGCCGGGATCAAGGCAATGCGGCGGCCTGCCTGCGACTGTTGGCGCAAGCGCCGGCACTTGAAAATTGCGCCGCCGCAAGCCAGCGGGGCGCATGCGCAGGCCCAGCGCCTGGCGTTGCGGTCGTGGTGAATCGACCTAGACACTTGTCGACAAACGCGCCGTCACGCGTATCGGCTGCCCTTTGACCTGTGTCACGCCGCAAGAATCGCGCAATTGACACTCGTTTCGATTTGCTTAGGATGATCCGGCTGTCTCCCGCGGGTTGACGCACGTCGTCTCGCGCAACAAGAAACCAAGGGGAAAACATGCGAAAGAAATCTCTGAGTTGCAAGCTCGTTGCCGCGCTCGCCGCGTTGTCGTTCACGGCGGCGGTGCAGGCCAGTCCGGAAGCCGCCAAGCGGTGGATCGACAAGGAATTCCAGCCTTCGGTGCTGACCAAGGAGCAGCAGATGAAGGAGATGGAGTGGTTCATCAACGCCGCCAAGCCGTTCAAGGGCATGGAAATCAACGTGCTGTCGGAGACGATCCCGACGCACGAGTACGAAGCCAAGACCCTGACCAAGGCGTTCGAGGAAATCACCGGCATCAAGGTCAATCACCAGTTGCTCGGCGAAGGCGAAGTCGTGCAGGCGGTGCAGACGCAGATGCAGACCAACCGCAATCTTTACGACGCCTACATCAACGACTCGGATCTGATCGGCACCCACTCGCGCCTGCAGTCGGCGGTCAATCTGACCGACTGGATGGCCGGCGAAGGCAAGGACGTCACGCTGCCGACGCTCGACGTCAAGGACTTCATCGGCATCTCGTTCACCACCGGGCCGGACGGAAAGATCTGGCAGTTGCCCGACCAGCAGTTCGCCAACCTGTACTGGTTCCGCTACGACTGGTTCAAGCGGCCGGACCTGCGCAAGCGCTTCAAGGACAAGTACGGC
>JBFINI010000180.1:0-6535 GCA_041611275.1 Burkholderiaceae bacterium | reverse complement strand
TCGCCGAGCACTTTCATCGGCGAGACGGCGACACCGTCGGCCTGCTCGACGATGCGCTCCTGCACTTCGCCCTGGCGGAACTCGAGGAAATGTACCTGGCGGTCGCGGCGGATCGTCAGTCGCAGCCACTTCGACAGCGCGTTGACGCAGGACACACCGACCCCGTGCAGCCCCCCCGAAACCTTGCAGCTGTTCTGGTTGAACTTGCCGCCAGCGTGCAGTTCGGTCAGCGCGATCTCGGCCGCCGAGCGCTTCGGCTCATGCTTGTCGTCGAGCTTCAGGCCGGTCGGGATGCCGCGGCCATTGTCGATCACCGACAGCGAATTGTCGGTGTGGATGGTGACGACGATGTCGTCGCAGTAGCCGGCAAGCGCCTCGTCGATGGCGTTGTCGACGACCTCGAACACCATGTGATGCAGGCCGGTGCCGTCGTGCGTATCGCCGATGTACATGCCGGGCCGCTTGCGCACGGCCTCAAGCCCTTCGAGGATCTGGATGCTGGCGGCACCGTAATCGCCGGCCAGGCTGCCCTCAGTCGACTGCACCAAGGGCGGAGTGGGTACTGCTGCCATCTGCTTCGCTAGATCCTCATCGGCATCACGACGTACTTGAACTTCTCGGAGTCCGGCATCGTGATGAGCGCGCTGCCAAGAGCGTCGCCCAGTGAAAAACACAACTGCTCGCTCTTCAGGTTGGCAAGCACGTCGAGCAGATAGGTGACGTTGAATCCGATGTCGAGCCCTTCGCCGGTGTAGTCGATTTCCAGCTCCTCCTGCGCGTCCTCCTGGTCGGCATTGGTCGAGTTGATCTTCAGCGTTCCGGTAGCCAGCACCAGCCGGACACCCTTGAACTTGTCGGTGGTCAGAATCGCCGCCCGCTGCAGCGCCGAGGCGAGCAATTCACGGCTGACAGTGAACCTGCGCGTATTTCCGCTCGGGATGACCTTCGTGTAATCGGGGAACTTGCCCTCGACCAACTTGGAGATCAATTCGATGCCACCGAAGGAGAACTTGACCTGGCTGGCCGCCATCTGCACGCGCACGGGCTCGTCAGGGCTGTCCGACAACAGCCGTGCCAGTTCGTGAATGGTCTTGCGCGGGATGATCGCCTCGATGCGGCTGCTGGCCTCGCCATCCTTGCTGACTTCACACAGCGCCAGCCGGTGCCCATCGGTGGCGACCGCCCGCACGATCTGCCCGTCGACCACCAACAGCATGCCGTTCAGGTAGTAGCGAATGTCCTGGGCGGCCATCGCGTAGTGCACCATGCCAAGCAGGTATTTCAACGTGCCGGCAGACAGCTGGAAATCGGCCGTGTACTCAGCCGCGGCCACGGTCGGATACTCGTCGGCCGCCATCGTCTGCAGATTGAAGCGGCTGCGGCCCGACTGCACGGTGAGCTTCTTGCCGGCCAGCGACAGCGTGACATCGGCTTCAGGCAGCGCGCGCAGGATGTCGACAAGCTTGCGCGCCGAAACCGTGGTTGCAGCAGCATCACGTCCGGTGCCGATGGCAGCTGCTGTCTGGATCTGGATCTCGAGATCGGTCGCGGTCAGCATCAGCTGTTCGCCGTCCTTGCGCAGCAGGACGTTGGCCAGGATTGGCAGCGTCTGCCGACGCTCGACGATGCCGCTGACGACCTGCAGCGGCTTGAGCAATGCATCGCGCCCGGCTTTTACGACTTGCATTGTTTTCCTTTTCTCTCAAATCAAGAACAGCTAACTAATAGACCCAGCAGCAGGGTGGGGACAACGTGCCGCATGGCTTACTCGACAATCACTTGCCGCGACCGCAGGCCTGTGGGCAAACGAGCGCAATGCCCTGTAGAGGTTGTGCAGTCTGCTGAACAAGTCAGCCAGGAACCGGCCGAACCCCGCATTTTCCCACGGCTGTCCACAGTCGTGCAGCGCCGCTGTCCACAGCGTTTTCCAGGCTGCCGCGCCGCCGGTCGGTCAGCTCTTCAGCGTCTGCTCGAGCACGTGCAGCGCGTGGTTCAGTTCGGAGTCCTTAGCGCGCAGCTGGGCGATCTTGCGCACAGCGTGCAGAACGGTGGTGTGATCGCGGCCGCCGAACAGTTCGCCGATTTCGGGCAGGCTTTTCTGCGTCATCTCCTTGGCCAGATACATGGCCACCTGACGTGGCCGTGCGATCGCCGTTGGGCGCCGCTTGCTGAACATGTCGGATACCTTGATCTTGTGGTACTCGGCAACCGTCTTCTGGATCAGCTCGACCGTGACCTGGCCGGTGCTGGCACCGAGCAGATCCTTGAGCGCTTCGCGCGCCAGATCGACCGAAAGCGGCCGGCCATGGAACGACGCAAAGGCGAGTACTTTGCGCAGCGCGCCTTCGAGCTCGCGGACGTTGCTGCGCAGGTTCTTGGCGATGAAAAAAGCAACATCCTCGGCAAGCTCGGCGCGTTCGAGCTCGGCTTTCTTGAGCAGGATCGCCACCCGCATTTCGAGCTCCGGAGGCTCGATGCCGACCGTGAGCCCGGAGGAAAAGCGCGAGACCAGGCGGTCCTCGATGTCCTTGAGCTCCTTCGGATACGTATCCGACGTGATGATGATCTGCTTGCGTCCGGAGACCAGCGCCTCGAAAGCGTAGAAGAACTCCTCCTGAGTACGGCTCTTGCCGCCGAAGAACTGGATGTCATCGATCAGCAGCAGATCGAGCGAGTGGTAATAGCGCTTGAATTCGTCGAACGCCTTCTTTTGGTAGGCGCGCACGACGTCGCTGACATAGGTCTCCGCGTGGATGTAGCGAACGCGCGCGCTCGGTTTGCGGGCCAGGATTCCGTTGCCCACCGCATGGACCAGGTGCGTCTTGCCCAGGCCGACACCACCGTACAGAAACAGCGGGTTGTAGGAGCCGCCCGGATTCTCGGCCACCTGCATGGCCGTGGCGCGCGCCAGCTGGTTGGCCTTGCCGGTAACGAAAGTATCGAAGGTCAGCGCCGACTGAAGCCGGGCACGCTCGATTTGCTCGTTCGCCTTGGCCGCAGGCAGCGTCGCGCCATCGTTGAGTTGCCGAACTCCGCCGGCTGCATCACTTGCCGTCACCGTGACGTCAACGGACCCGCTTTCCTCGTCTTCGGCCGGCGCAGGCAAAACCTCGAAAAGGACCTCGACCGGCTGCTGTGCCACATTGGTGGCGGTCGCGCAGATCCGGGAGGCGAACTGCGCACGGATCGCGTCGAGCTTGAAGCGATTCGGCGCGCCCATGCGCAGCCGGTGCGTGTCCTCGTCGTAACCGATAACGCGCAAAGGCTTGATCCAGGCGAGGAATTGTTGCGGAGTGAGTTCTTGCTCCAGCAGTTTGGAGCAGCGCTGCCATATCTGATTCATTGCTGTGACTTTCGGCCCCCGGGCGGCCAATACCCTGACGAAATCAGGGTTTGACGTTCTGGTTTGTTCGACGATTTAGACGCGAGATAGGCGAGTTTTTGCGGTGTTTCTTGTAGATGGGGTGCCGCACAAGCCCAGATTCGGAGCCTCGCAGCGACAACACGACTAGGCAGCAGCGAGGACCCGGAACGCGGAGGAGTCTAGCTAGCCGGCGACCACATATCCACAGAACACGGCGCAATGCCTGCCGAGTGAGCAGAGCTCAATAACGCCGCAGCTTGCCTCTGCGCGAAAGCGTACGCTTACATTCCATGTTGCCCGCTTACTCAGGCGGCAATAATTTTTTTCGGCCTTTGAGCGCTGTGAATAACTGGGCGGCTTCCTGTGGAAAAACCTTCGGAGTCGACGCGGGCCTCCGTACGGCAGACAGTCCAGCCAAGGCGGGTTTGACGCCACCGGAGGGGATCGCGTCTAATAGCGGGCTTTTCGCGCCGGGGCATCGCTGGGTTGGCCGAGACGGCGCGTCCCCAGCGTCGGCCCACAGTCGTCCCTCATGCTCGGGATTCGACTGCCGGCCGCACGGTCGCGCGCAGCAGTCCACGCAGGAATCAAAACCATGTCCACCAAACGCACATTCCAACCCTCGGTCGTGAAGCGCAAGCGCACGCATGGCTTTCTGGTTCGCATGAAGACACGCGGCGGTCGCGCGGTCATCAATGCGCGTCGTGCCAAGGGCCGCCAGCGGCTCGCCGCCTGAGTCGCTGATTCAGGACGCCGAGCTGTCGCGTCTGCCGGCGGATCGTCGGCTGCGCAAGCCCGCGCAGTTCATTGCTGTGACCTCGGACCCCCACGCGCTCAGAGCGCACCGCAGGTGGCTGGCCATCGCCGGCCGCGTGTCGCCAGGCGCTGGGACCACCGCGCCGGTGCGCTTCGGTTTCACCGCCGCGCGGCGACACGCGCGACGGGCGGTGGACCGGAACACCGTCAAGCGGGTCCTGCGAGAGGCGTCGCGGCAGCGGATCGACGATCTCGACGCTGCCGCGGCCAACCGCGCAGTCGATATCGTTTTGCGGCTCAAGGCGGCGGCGCCGCAGAAGCAGGCACGCGGCGCCTGGAAGGCAGCGCTGCGCATCGAGGCCGAGTCGCTGCTGGCCGAGCTGACTGAACGGTTGCAGCGCGGCGGGGAGCGCCGATGAAAACGCTGCTGCTCGCGCTGCTTCGTGCTTACCAGTTTCTGCTGTCACCCTGGATCGGCGGCAGCTGCCGCTATTGGCCCACCTGCTCGGAGTACGCGCGAGAGGCGATCGAAACGCACGGCGCCGCTCGCGGCGGCTACATGACTGTGGCGCGGCTGGCTCGCTGCCATCCGTACGGCGCCGGCGGCGTGGATCCAGTCCCGGCGCAGTTTCGTTGGCGCTGCTGGTGCGGCGAACAGGCGCCGGAGCAGGCCGCAGCAAGCCAACAGCAGTGGCACCGGTCGCAGGGCTTGAGCTTGCCGGGCCGCCCAGAGGGCGAACCTCTTGAGGGCGGCGAGAAGGTAGTCCAATGAACTCCGGAGCATCACCGGCATGAAAGAAGGCATGGATTTTCAGCGCACGGTCCTGTGGGTGATCTTCGCGATGTCGCTGTTGTTCCTCTGGGACAACTGGCAGCGCTACCAGGGGCGGCCGTCGCTGCTCGGCGGCCCGCCGGTGCCCAGCGCGAGCAAAGACGCAGCCGCGCCAGCAACCGGCGGCGCCGTCGCACCGCCATCGGCGGCCGCCACGGCCGCGGCCGACGCCTCGGTGCCGCAGCCGACGACAGCGCCGACGCCCGCGGCCGCGCCTGCGGCGGCCGAAGCGCCGGCGTTGCCGGCCGCTGCCGACGGACAGCGCGTGCGGATCGAAACCGATCTGCTGCGTGCCGACATCGATCTGACCGGCGCCGTGCTGTCACGGGCCGAGCTGCGGCAGCAGCGCGTCGCCCCGGATTGGACGGCGGCGGGACTGCCGTCGCTGGTCACGGGCAAGAAGCAGGATCGCGATGCCAACGTGGTGCTTCTGGAGGTCAGCCCTAACCGCGTCTACGTCGCGCAAAGCGGCCTGATCGGCGGGCCGGAACTGCCGACCCACCGCACCCCGTTCGTCCGCCTGGAGGGGCCGACACAGCTCGAGCCGGGACGCGACCAGCTCGAAGTGAAGTTCAGCGCCGAATCCGGCGGCGTTCGCCTGATCAAGACTTACATCTTCAGGCGCGGCCAGTATCGGATCGACGTCAAGCACGAAGTACAGAACCTCGGCACCTCACCGCTGCAGCCATCGCTGTACCTGCAGCTGATGCGCGACGGCAACAAGCCGGAGGGCGAGTCCGGCATGTACTACACGTTCACCGGACCGGCTGTTTATTCCGAGGCCAGCAAGTTCCAGAAGATCGACTTCTCGGATATCGAAAAGAAGAAGCAGTCGCACGTCACCAGTGCCGACAACGGCTGGATCTCGATCATTCAGCATTACTTCGTGACGGCGTGGGTGCCGCCGACGGGAGTGCCCCGGGAAAACTACACGCGGGCTGTCGACAAGAACCTGTACACGATCGGCGCCATCACGCCGCTGGGCTCGCTGGCGCCGGGCGCCAGCATGAGCCCGCAGGCGACGCTTTTTGTCGGCCCGCAGGATCAGCAGGCGCTAGAACAGGTCGCGCCCGGGCTGGAACTGGTGGTCGACTACGGCTGGCTCACTGTCATCTCCAAGCCGCTGTTCTGGCTCTTGCAGTTCCTGCACGGTCTGGTCGGCAACTGGGGCTGGGCGATCGTGCTGCTGACCATCCTGATCAAGGCAGCTTTTTATCCGCTGTCGGCGGCCAGCTACAAGTCGATGGCCAAGATGAAGGAAGTCACGCCGCGGCTGATGAAGTTGCGCGAGCAGTACGGCGACGACAAGCAGAAGCTGAACGCCGCGATGATGGAGCTGTACAAGACCGAGAAGATCAACCCGCTCGGCGGCTGCCTGCCGATTCTGGTGCAGATCCCGGTGTTCATCGCGTTGTACTGGGTGCTGCTCGCCAGTGTGGAGATGCGCAATCAGCCCTGGATACTTTGGGTGAAGGATCTGGCCACACCGGACGCCTGGTTCATCCTGCCGCTGCTGATGATGGCCACGATGTGGATCCAGTTCAAGCTGAACCCGACGCCGCCCGACCCGGTGCAGGCCAAGG
>JBFINI010000179.1:0-6623 GCA_041611275.1 Burkholderiaceae bacterium | reverse complement strand
TGCCGCAATTGACGGTGGCCGGCAAGAAGGTCGATACAGTCGGCATCCCGATCCACTGGGGGTTTGTCGGTGTGGCCAAGAGTGGTTATCTGGCCAACACGCTGACCCCGTATGTCGGTGACGCCAACGCGCAGACGCCGGAATACAAGGCGTTTCTCGTCAACATCGAGAAAGCCTGAGGAGGAGCGCCATGCAATCACTCGACGTACAAAAGCGCTCCGCCACGACGACCGCATCGCCATCGGTGCGGATCGCCGAGCAGCCCGTTGCCAAGCTGATCGACATCTCCAAGTGCATTGGCTGCAAGGCCTGCCAGGTTGCCTGCATGCAGTGGAACGACCTGCGCGACGACATCGGCACCACGGTCGGCGTCTACGACAATCCATCGGATCTGACCGATCAGTCGTGGACGGTGATGCGGTTTGCCGAATACAAGAGCCCCGAGGGCAAACTGGAGTGGCTGATCCGCAAGGACGGCTGCATGCACTGCGAGGATCCGGGTTGCCTGAAGGCCTGTCCGGCGCCGGGCGCGATCGTCAAGTACGCCAACGGCATCGTCGACTTCGTCTCCGAGAACTGCATCGGCTGCGGCTATTGCATCGCCGGCTGTCCGTTCAATATTCCGCGGATATCGAAGAAGGACAACAAGGCCTACAAGTGCTCGCTGTGCTCGGACCGCGTGGCCGTCGGCCAGGCGCCGGCCTGCGTGAAGACCTGCCCGACCGGCGCGCTGCAGTTCGGCGCCAAGTCGGACATGATCGCGCGTGGCATGAAGCGCGTGGGCGACATGAAGGAACGCGGTTACGCGAAAGCGGCGCTATACGACCCGCAAGGGGTCGGAGGCACGCACGTCATGTACGTGCTGCAGCATGGCGACAAGCCGTGGCTGTACAACGGCCTGCCCGAGGAGCCGAAGATCAGCCCGTGGGTCAGCCTGTGGAAAGGCGTCACCAAGCCGCTGCTGTCGATTGGCCTCGGACTGGCGGTGCTGGCGGCATTCTTCCACTACGTCACCAGGGGTCCGAAGGAAGAAGAACCGGGAGGTAAGGCATGAGCCACGTGATGATGAAAAGCGGCGACGTGCCGCGTTACAACTCGGGTGAGCGGGTCAACCACTGGATCGTCGCGCTGACTTTCCTGTTGCTGGCTGCCTCGGGCCTGGCGTTCTTCCACCCGGCGTTCTGGTTCCTGACCAGCCTGCTGGGTGGAGGCACGTGGGCGCGGATCCTGCATCCTTTCATAGGCGTGGTCATGTTCGTGTTCTTCGCGGCCATGGCGATGCGCTACTGGAAGGAGAACGTGATCCAGTCTTACGACCGCGAGTGGAACAAGCGCATGTCGGACGTGATCAACAATCGCGATCACAACCTGCCGGAGATCGACAAGTACAACATCGGCCAGAAACAGCTGTTCTGGGTGATGGTCGTCACCATGGGGTTGCTGCTCGTCTCGGGCGTGATGCTGTGGCGGCCATACTTCGCCGATGCGTTCTCGATTTCGCTGATCCGCATCGCCGCCGTCGTGCATGCCGCCTCGGCGTTCGTGCTGATCGTCGGCACGGTGGCGCACATCTATGCCGGTATCTTCTGGGTCAGGGGATCGCTGCGGGCGATGACGCGCGGCACAGTGACACACAACTGGGCCAAGCATCATCATCCGCTGTGGTACCGGCGGATCACGGGCGGCACCAAGTAGTCGCGCCGTTCGCGTTCTGACCGACGGCGGCGATCGGCCCTGCGCCGGCGCCGCCGTCGTCTTCTGTAAAGAGGTTTTGTTTTGGCGACAGAGATCATTACCGACGGCACGACCGACCGGGTCCGCGAGGCGCCGCGCGTCGTGCTGCCCGACAACCCTCGCCTGTTCGAGGAGCGTGCCGAGCGCTTCGAGCAGCTGGCCCGCGGCCATGCGATGGGCGCCTATCTGCAGCTGATGGCGCAGTTGGCGCGGGGCCAGCGCGCTGCCTTCGGCAGCCGGGCGCCGGTGTCGCTACCTGAATCGGCGCTGGAGCAGAGCCGCCAATACGGCATGCCGCCCTTGGCGGCACAAGGCCACCCGCGCGCGGCGATCTGGCGTGACGATCTACGCGACATTGCCGGGTCAGTCGGCGCGGCTGCGCTCGATGGCGTGCAGCAGACGTTGGCCAGGCTCACTGCATTAGACGATCCGTCGTTGGAAGCGGTCGCCGACCGGGTGCTGGCGGGCACCACGCTCGATGACGATGCCGCGTTCGTGCCGTTCGTCGGTGCGGCGCTGCAGGTGTATTTCACTCGCCAGGCGGCGGCACTGACCGCTGCCGATGTCGGCCAATGCGATGTGGCTACCGTTTGCCCCGTATGCGCCACGCGTCCAGTTGGCAGCGTGCTGCGGATCGGTGGGGCGCAGGCGAACCTGCGCTACCTGGTCTGCGCTTTGTGCCATACGGAATGGAACATGGTCCGTGTGAAGTGCTCCTCCTGCGAGCATGACAAGGGCGTGCATTACCTGAGCCTGAGCCAGACGCCCGATTCACCGCAGGCCGCGCAGGCCGCGGTGCGCGCCGAAGCCTGCGACGAATGCAAGTCGTATCTGAAGATCTTCGGCCAGGACAAGGATCCGCAGGTCGATCCCTGCGCCGATGATCTCGCCACGCTGGCGCTGGACGTGCTGGTCGATGAGCAGGGCTTTGCGCGCTCCGGCCCCAACCTGCTGTTTCATCCCGGTACAGGCTAGCCACGATGCGCAACTTGACTCTGCCCGGTGCGGGTGAGGCAAGCGGAGCGAAGCGAACAGCCGAGTCCCGTTTTTCTGCCCTGCCGTCGGTCGACCGGTTGCTGAACGAGCCGGCGTTGGCGTCGAGTATTGCCGCCCATGGCCAGTCGTTGATCAAACGCGCGGTCAACGACGAGTTGGGCGCACAGCGCGAAGTGCTGCGCGTCGGCGGCGCAGCGAAGTCGATGCCGGCGCTTCTCGCGGCGATCGGGCAGCGGCTGGCGAAGCTCGTTGCGCCGAGCTTGCTGCCGGTGATCAATCTGACCGGCACCGTCATCCATACCAATCTCGGCCGCGCCCTGCTCGCCGATGAAGCGATCGACGCCGTCGCCCGCGCCATGCGCGGCTACGTTGCACTGGAGTACGACGTCGCCACCGGCGGCCGTGGCGACCGCGACGATCTGGTCGACGGCCTGCTGCGCGACCTGACCGGCGCCGAGGCGGCCACCGTCGTCAACAACAATGCGGCAGCGGTCGTGCTGGCGCTGGCGGCGCTGGCGGCGAAGAAGGAAGTGCTGGTGTCGCGCGGCGAACTGATCGAGATCGGCGGCGCCTTTCGCATGCCCGACATCATGAAGACGGCGGGCTGCAAGCTGATTGAGGTCGGCACCACCAATCGCACACATGCGCAGGATTTCGAGGCCGCGATCTCGCCGCGCACCGCACTGATCGTCAAGGCGCACACGTCGAACTATGCGGTGACCGGCTTCACTGCCGCTGTCGACGATGCCGCGCTGGCGAAGATCGCGCACGACCACGGCATTCCGTACATGGTCGATCTGGGTGCCGGCGCGCTGGTCGATCTGTCGCGCTACGGACTGCCGAAGGAACCGCTGCCGCAGGATTCGCTGGCCGCCGGTGCCGACGTGGTCACGTTCTCCGGTGACAAACTGCTCGGCGGCCCGCAGACCGGCATCGTCGTCGGCACGCGCGTGGCCATCGGCAGGATCAAGAGGCATCCTTTGAAGCGCGCGCTGCGCTGCTCGAAGATGACGCTGGCCGCGCTCGAGTCCACATTGCGCATCTATCGCAGCGACCATCGGCTTGCCGAGCGGCTGCCGGTGCTGGCGCTGCTGACACGGGCGCCCGACGACATCCGCGCCGCCGCCGAGCGGGTGCAACCGGCGCTGCAGGGTTTTGCCGGTGACGCTTTCGATGTTCGCATCGCGCCGTGCGCCAGCCAGATCGGCTCCGGCGCGCTGCCCGTCGATCGGTTGGCCTCCTTTGCGCTGCAGGTCGGCGTCCGTGGCCGCCGCAGCGGCCGTGCCCTCGAAGATCTGGCGCAGCGCTTCCGCGCGCTGCCGGTTCCCGTGCTCGGCCGCATCCACGACGATGCGCTGTGGCTCGACTGCCGTGCCCTGCTGCTGGCCGACGAAGCGCATCTCGTCAGGATGCTGGAGGCCAAGTGACACGCCCGGATCTTTGTGCAATCTCGGTGTGTGCGCACGCTCGGCCGCCCGAAAGTCGCGCACCTGACCTTACCGTGGCCAGTGCGCGTGCGCCGCGTAGCGGCGCGTCCGAGAGCAGCGCATGTTGATCGGCACCGCCGGCCATATCGACCACGGCAAGACCGCGCTGATCCGCCGCCTGACCGGCCGCAACACCGACCGGCTGCCGGAAGAGATCAAACGCGGCATCTCGATCGAGCTCGGCTATGCCTACGTGCCGCTGGAAAACGGCGACGTGCTCGGTTTCATCGATGTGCCGGGGCACGAGAAGTTCGTGCACACGATGGTTGCCGGCGCCATCGGCGTCGACCTGGCGCTGCTGGTGGTGGCCGCCGACGACGGCGTGATGCCGCAGACCGAGGAGCATTTCGAAATCCTGCGGCTGCTCGGGGTCGACGAAGGCGCGATCGCGCTGACCAAATGCGATGCCGTCGAGCCGAGGCGGATTGCTGAGGTGCGCGCGCAGCTGGCCCGCTGGCTGACGCCCACACCGGCGCATCGCTGGCCGCTGTTCCCGCTGTCGTCGATCAGCGGCGAAGGCGTGGCGGCGCTGAATGACTGGCTGCGCGCGCGCGCCGCGGTGGCGCAGGCGTGTGCGGGCACCGGCCACTTCAGGCTCGCAGTGGACCGCGTGTTCACGTTGCCCGGCGCCGGCACGATCGTCACTGGAACTGCGCATGCGGGCCGCATCGCCGTGGGCGACGAAGTACTGCTGCAGCCGCGTGGCCGGCGCGCGCGCGTGCGTTCGATCCATGCACAGGACCGGCCGGCGCAGCAGGGCAATGCCGGGCAGCGCTGTGCGCTGAATCTCGCCGGAGTCGCCAAGGACGACGTGGCACGCGGCGACTGGGTGCAGGCGGCAGCCCTGACCAACCTGACCGAGCGTTTCGACATTACGCTGCGCCTGTCGGCCGCCGAGAAGAAAGCCCTCGCGCAGAGCGCCGCGGTTCATCTGCATGTCGGCACGCGCGATGTGCTGGCACGCGTCAGCCCGCTCGACGTTGCGGCCATCGAACCCGGAACCGAGCATCTGGCCACAGTGACGGTCGCCGCGCCGATGGCGCTCGTAGCCGGCGATCGTCTGATTGTCCGCGACGCCTCTGCGTCGCGAACCATCGGCGGCGGCCGGGTGCTCGACATCGCGCCGCCAGTGCGCGGCAAGCGGCGGCCGGCACGACTGACGCTGCTCGCCGCCCTGCGGGATGCGCCGCGACCAGACGCGCTGCGCGAGTGGCTGGCACAGGCGCCGTTGCCCGTCGTCCGTCTGTGCGCATGCTGGAACCTGCGTGAAGACGAGTGCGCGGCGCTGCTGCGCACTGCGGATGCGCAACTGGCCGCGGGCACGGCCTTCGCGCGCACGCAGTGGGAAGCTCTGCGTGATCGGGTCTTGCAGGAGGTGGCCGAGACTCACGCGCGCGAGCCGGAAATGCCCGGCCTCGAACAGAACCGCCTGCGCCGCATCGTTGCGCCCAACCTCGACGCCGAGGCGCTGGCCTTGCTTGTCGATTCGCTGCTGTCAGCAGGGCAACTGGCGCGGCGCGGCGCGTTTCTGGCGTTGCCGGCCCACAAGGCGGAGCTGGCCGCGGCGGAACGCGTGCTCTGGGAGCGCATCAAGCCGAAGCTGATGGACCCACGCTACAGCCCGCCACGCGTGCGCGACATCGGCCGCGAGTTGTCGATCAGCGAAGCTGAAGTGCGCGTGCTGCTCAAACGCGTAGCCCGCGTCGGCGAGGTGACGCTGGTCGCGCATGATCATTTCTTCCTCACGGATGCCGTTGGCGAAATGGCCGACATCGCCGCGGACCTGATCGCCGCCCGCGGCGCGGCGCGCGCGGCCGAGTTCCGCGATCGTATCGGCGGCGGCCGCAAGGTCGCGATCCAGATCCTCGAATTTTTCGATCGGGTCGGTTTCACCCGCCGCGTGCGCGACGATCACCTGCCGCGCCGGGATAATCCGTGGCGTAGCGAATTCTCCGGGAGACCGTGATCGTGGACGTCGTGCTTGCCATGCTGGGTGTGCTGGGGGCGTTGGCCGTGGGTGTCGTCAGTCCGGGGCCGAGCTTCCTGATGGTTGCGCGCACGGCAGTGGCCGTGTCGCGGGGCGACGGGTTGGCGGCCGCGGTCGGCATGGGCCTTGGTGGCATGCTGTTCGCGATCGCCGCTCTTGCCGGACTGGCGCTGGTGCTTGCCGCCGTGCCGTGGCTTTATCTGCTGCTGAAACTCGCCGGTGGCGCCTATCTCGTCTATCTCGGCTGGCTGATCTGGCGCGGCGCCGCCAAGCCGCTGAACGTCGCCTCCACTGAAGTCGCGCTGCCGCCGACCCGCTGGCGCTCGTTCCTGCTGGGACTGCTCACGCAGGTCAGCAATCCGAAGACGGCCATCGTCTATGCCAGCGTGTTCGCCGCGCTGCTGCCGCCCAATCTGCCG
>JBFINI010000178.1:0-6623 GCA_041611275.1 Burkholderiaceae bacterium | reverse complement strand
GGAGCCGGCGCTCGACGCGATGCGCGACCTGCATGCACGGCGGCAACCGACGTTTGCCACCTGCTGGGGATTTCAGGCACTGGCGCGCGCGGTCGGCGGCGAAGTCGTCGCCGATCCGGCGTCCGCCGAGATCGGCACGCTCGACTTGCGCCTGACCGAAGCGGGCAAGGTCGATCCGGTGTTCGCGCCGCTCGCCGAGGTGGGCCCGACCTTTGCTGCGCACATCGGACACGAGGATGTCGTCAGCCGCTTGCCCGCCGACGCGGTGCTGCTGGCCGAAACAGACCGTGCGCCGCATGCCTACACGTTCCGCGGCCTGCCGATCTACTGCACGCAGTTTCATCCGGAACTGAACCGCACAGCGCTGCTCGAGCGCGTGCGCCAGTACCCGAAGTACGTCGAGACCATCACCGGCCTGTCGTTCGACGATTTCGCCGCGCAACGCACGCGCGACGCGACACACGCTGAAGCGCTGGTCGCGCGTTTCGTCGATCGGGTCTTCAGCTAGCGCCGCCGACCGGTCGACAAGGATCGTGGCTCGGGCCGAAGGCCAGCGGGCGCAGTCGATGCGGCCGTGCAACTGGTCGAGCTGGCGCACGCGGACGCCTGCGGGCGCGGCGTTGGGTCGATGTCTCGGGCCGATCGCGGACGTTGACCTCGACTGGCCGCCGGTGCCGATTCAGGAGCAAACTGCGGCCGAATTCGACGGCCGCCCGCTCTGGCGGTCCAAATTCTTCCCCAGGGAGACACGCGATGTCAGACCATGTCTACAAGATCGTCGAAATGACCGGCACTTCGACGACCGGCACCGACGATGCGATCAGAAACGCGATCGCGCGGGCGAGCAAGACGGTGCACAACCTGCGCTGGTTCGAGGTGCTCGAGGTCCGTGGCGGCATCGATGCGGGCGCGGTCAACAGCTGGCAGGTGACGATCAAGATAGGCTTCACCCTCGACGGCTGAAGGCGTTGCGAGCCGTTTCGGTGCCGAGGCGCCAGCCGCGGCCGTATTGGCGCACACAGCGGCCTGCCCGGTGGGCACGCCGATGGCCGGCGCCGGCTCGCGCTCACCTGGAGCATTGATGGACGAAGACGGACTCGTGGCCGCCTATCGGCTTGACGGCCGCGGCGGCGGCGAACAACTCGACTGGCAGGGCATCAAGAACTGGCGGCTGGGCGACGGCGTGCTGTGGGTGCACCTGAATCGCAAGTTCGAGGCCGCGCAGCACTGGGTGCGTGAGCAGAGCGGGCTCGACGAAGTGATCGCTGAGGCGCTGCTCGCCGAAGAAACGCGGCCGCGCTGCGCGCCGATGGGCAACGGCGTCATGCTGTTCCTGCGCGGCGTCAACCTGAATCCCGGCGCCGAACCCGAGGACATGGTCTCGGTTCGCCTGTGGGTCGAGCCCACGCGGATCGTCAGCGTGCGGCTGCGCCGGCTGCTGTCGGTCAACGATCTGCGCGCGGAGATCGACAAGGGCCAGGGTCCCTGCAACGCCGGCGAGTTTGTCGCCGAACTGGCGGGGCGACTGATCTCGCGCATGGCCGACGTGGTGCTGGAAATTGACGATAAGGTCGACGACATCCAGGACCGGATCCTGGTGGCCGAAAGCCGGCAGCTGCGCAGCGAACTGTCCCGGCTTCGACGCGAGATCATCGCGCTGCGGCGCTATCTCGCCCCGCAACGCGATGCCCTAGCGCGCCTGGCGCAGTTCAAGGCCGACTGGCTGCAGGAAGCGCACTGCAACCGGCTGCGTGAAGAGGCCGACCGCGTTACCCGCTATGTCGAAGACCTCGACGCGGCGCGCGAGCGCGCCGCGGTGACGCAGGAGGAACTGGCCAGTCGGCTGGCCGAGCAGATGAATGCGCGCATGTATGTACTGTCGATCGTCGCCGGCCTGTTTCTGCCGCTCGGATTCCTGACCGGGCTGCTGGGCATCAATGTCGGCGGTATCCCGATGGCTGAAAGCCCGCTCGGCTTCGTGAGCGTGGTGGTCGTGCTGATCGGCATCATCGCCGCACAGATCCTCATCTTCCGCTGGCGCAAATGGCTGTGACCGCGCGCCGTCGAACACACGCCGCGCCGTTGGCCGCCTGATGCCGGCGGCACCGCTGACCGCGCTCGAACGGCTGCGCGACGAACGCGCCGCACCCGATCGCGCGCGCAAGCTGGCCTTGTTGCGGCAGCTGGCGCGCTCGCCGCAGCCAACGGCACGACAGGTGGGTCGGCTGCACGAGCTGTTGTGTTTCCTGCGTGCCTACCCGGACGATGCGCGCATGCTGACGCTCGTCGAGCGGATGCTGGCGCGCTTCGACCGCCGCGCCGACCTGCGCGAGTTTCGCGACGCGCTCGCCCATGGCGGCATCGTCGGCACGACGCTGTGGTTTCCGTTCTTCTGGCCGAGCGCCAACTGGATCGCTCGCCGCTGGCCGGCGCGGCTGCGGTTCGACCGCAACGATGCCGAAGCCGAGAAGGCACTGGCCGGGGCTTTACCGCTGTTGGTCACGCCGGTCGAGGCGGTAGCGCTGCGCGAGGCGAAGCTGCCCGGCTATGCGGCGATCGATCGGCTGCGTCGGCGCCGCTGCAGCGATGCAACGTTCCTGATCGAACGCGTGGCGGTGATGCCTGGCGACGATTTCACGCGCGAAGCGTTCTACGACGCGATCAATCCCAGTTGTGAACTGCTGCCAGGAAAGGACACGCCGGCCCGTGGCCGCGAGAAGTTTGCTGCCGCGCCGGTCATCTGGCGCCGCGCGCCGCTGCCGCGCGGGCGGCCCGACCTGCGCACCGAAATGCGCCGGCCGCCAGATTCGGTGCGGCGCCTGAGCGCGCGACTGGGGGAACAACTTGTCGATCTGGCGCGCAGCGCGATGACTACCCGCAGCCGCGACCTCGATGCCTTTGCCTATGGCAACGCGCGTGACGCCTGGCTGGTCGACGATGGCGACGGACTGGCTTTTGGTCTGCTCGGCGTGGTTCCCGAGCGGCGCGCGCCGATCGCCGCGATCTACGGCGGCCTGACGCTGCGCAACGGTGTGCCGGTCGGGTACATCCAGGTCGACCTGGTCGGTCGCACCGCGGCATTGTCGTTCAACACCTTCGACACCTTTCGTGGCGGCGAAGCAGCCTTCACCTTTGCACGGTTGCTGGCTGCGCTGCGTGGACTGTTCGGCGTCGATGCCTTCAGTATCGAGCCGTATCAGCTGGGTCAGGGTAACGAAGAGGGCATCGCGTCCGGGGCCTGGTGGTTCTACTCCAAGCTTGGCTTCCGGCCGCGCGCACGCGCCGCCTTGCAGCTGGCCAGCGCCGAAGTGGCGCGGCTGCGCCGGCAGCCGACGCAACGATCGACGCCAGTAACGCTGCGAGCGCTGGCCGCGTTCCATCTGTTCTTCGATTTTGACAGCCGCCAGCAAACGCCGCTGCCGCCGCTGGTGGACATCGGCGCACACGTCTCGCGCCTGCTGCGGTCTCCGGGCGACGATCGTCAGCAGGCGATCGAGCAGTGCGTTGCCGACGTGCGGCGTGCGCTGGGTGTGCGCTCGTGGCCTTCAATGCCGACGGGCGAACGCCGCGCATTCGAAACCTGGAGTCCACTGGTACGGCTGTTGCGCGCCGAGCGCTGGCCGCTTGCCGATCGCCACGCGCTGCGCGAACTGATCCGCGCCAAGGCGGGGGTGAGCGAGCGCGACTACGTGGTGCGGCTCGCCGCGCACGCGCGCTTGCGCCGCGAATTGCTCGGCCAACGCTGAGGACGCCGTGCCGGTCAGCCAGCCGAACCGGGAAACCACGGCTGCAGGTCGCAATCGACCGACGTGGTGGCGTCAGCCAGCCAAACATGGTCATCGTGGATCGTGCAATCGAAGCTCATCGATCGGGCGGCGCGTGCCGCCAGTTGCGTAGTGGTTGCCGTCGATACGGCCAGCACACGCAGGTTGTCGAGCCGCTCGGCCGCGCTGCCGGTCTGCGCCCACCATTGCTGCGCCTTGCGGCCACCATAGGCCAGCACGACGACCTGGCGCGCCCGGCCGCAGGCTTTGCGCAGATCGCGCTCGTCGGGCAGGCCGACGTCGATCCACAGGTCGATGTCGCCGCGGTCGGTGCGCAGCCATAGATCAGGCTCGGCTTCGGTCGACAGCCCGCGGCCAAAGGCGAGTCCTTCATCGGCAAACAACGCAAAGGCGAGCAGGCGCACCATCAGCCGCTCTTCGGTCTCGGAAGGATGGCGGGCCAGGGTCAGCGCGTGGCGGGCGTAATAGCCGCGAACGATGTCGGCAATGGTCAGTTCGGCCTTGTAGATCGTCGCGCGCAGTGCCATCGGCGTGATTGTAGGAAGCGGCAGCGCGGTACCGCAGTTGCTCATGTTCGCAGCGGCAGGGCCGGCTCGGGCGGCTGCGACGAAATGAGCCGCGCCGTCGAATCGATGGCCTGTTTCTTACAACCCTGCCGCCACGTATTTGCGTGAGGCGAAGTTCGATCGACCGTGTAACTGCGCACTGCTGTGCGGCGAACTGACAAATAGACCGCTCTGCAGGTGCGCCTGCGGGGTGCTGCAGCGCGGTCCATTCCCTGACCGCCTTACAAGGAGACACTTAATGAATCGTCGTCAATCGTTGACCGTTACCGCCTTTGCCCTGTCCGCGCTGGTGTCGGGCGTCGCCATGGCCCAGGAAAAGGGCGCCGACAAGAAGCCGACCATGGAGAAGTGCTATGGCGTCGCCATGGCCGGCAAGAATGATTGCCAGGCTGGTCCCGGCACCACCTGCGCCGGTTCGTCGAAAGTCGATTATCAAGGCAATGCGTGGAAGGCGGTGGCCAAGGGCACCTGCACGTCGATCAAGACGCCGAAGGGCACGGGCTCGCTGACGCCGATCAAGGACAAGGCCTGACGCAGACCGGCGCCATGACCACCGCACGCAACCCGACCGCGGGGCTGGGTCTGAAGCCGCAGCACTTTGAGGCGGCCTACACCAGCACCGCGGATGGGTTGTGGTTCGAGGTTCATCCTGAGAACTACATGGTCGAGGGTGGGCCGCGACTGGCGTGGTTGGAGCTGATTCGCAGCCGTCACGCGCTGGCACTGCATGGCGTGGCGATGTCGCTGGCTGCCGACGCCGATCCGGATGCCGAGCATGTGGCGCGCCTGGCCGTGTTGTGCGCGCGCATCGAACCGGAGCGCGTGACCGAGCATCTCGCCTGGTCGGCGTGGCGCGGCACTCACCATCCCGATCTGCTGCCGGTGCCGCGCAGCCATGAGGCGCTGCTGCGCGTCGCCGCCAATATTGGCCGTGTGCAGGATGCGTTGCAACGGCCGATCGCGATCGAAAACCCGGCGCACTATCTGCGCATCGACGGTCACGACTACGACGAGATCGATTTCCTGCGCGAGCTGTCGCGGCGCAGCGGTTGCGGCCTGCTGCTCGACGTGAACAACGTCTTCGTCAGCGGCCGCAATCTGGGCTTCGATGCCGGCGCCTATATCGACGCCGTTCCAGCGGCGCTGGTCGAGGAGATCCATCTGGCTGGGCATACCGCTGATGCGAATCTCGGCGAGCAGCTGCTGATCGATTCGCACGATGCGCCGATTGCGGCTGAAGTATGGGCCCTGTACGCGCGGCTGATCGATCGCATCGGCCCGCGGCCGACGCTGATCGAGCGCGACGACAACCTGCCGGACTTTGGCGTTCTGCTGGCCGAGCGTGAACGGGCCGAGGTGGTCCTGCGCCAGCCGGCACTGGAGGCAGCATGAGCGCCGAGCGGCCGCGCCGAAGACGCTCGCCCTGGCCGGTCGCGGCGCGGCGAGACGCAACGCCTTCTCGCGCTGTCACTGCTCGCGCCGGCGCGTGGGCAGGCGCGGCAGTCGGCCCCCATGGCGGGCAGTGTGCGGCGCGACGCGGGGCGACATGAATCTGCCGCTTCGTCACCCACCGCCGCGACTGGCGCAGTTCCAGAACGGCTTAGCGCGCGCGCTGATCCACGCCGACGACCCCGCGACGCACGATGACGTGCTCGCGCCCTTGGTCGCGCAGCCAGCGTTCGCCGTGTACCGCAATACGGTCCTCAAGGGATGCATCGACGCACTGGCCGCCAACTTCCCGGCGGTGCAGCGTCTGGTCGGCGAGGAGTGGTTCCGTGATGCCGCGGCGATCTACGCGCGCCAGCAACTGCCGCAGCGACCGATGCTCCTCGATTACGGCGAGGACTTCCCGCGGTTCCTCGCCGCGTTCGCGCCGGCGGCTGAACTGCCGTATCTCGCCGGCGTGGCGCAACTCGACCGATGGTGGAGCGAAGCGCACTTCGCCGGTGACGAGGCGCCGCTCGGCGCCGATGAACTGACGGCGCTGGCGCCGGAATCGCTGTCAAGGTTGCGGCTGCGGCCGCACGCGGCGACGCGCTGGGCCTGGTTCGATGCGCTGCCGATCGGCACGATCTGGCAGCGCAATCGGCGCGTCGATGCGGCGCCGACGGCGGACGATATCGAGTGGCACGGCGAAGGTGTGCTGATCGTGCGACCACACGGTGCGGTCGAAACAGTGTTCATCGGCGCGGCCGGCTGCGCCTTCATGGACGCTTGCGCCGCCGGCAGCCTGCTGCCGGCGGCGGTGCAGGCCGCGGCGCAGGCTGAGGGC
>JBFINI010000177.1:0-6639 GCA_041611275.1 Burkholderiaceae bacterium | reverse complement strand
GGCGTGACGCTGTGGCTGGTCTACGGCCTGCTGATCGGCGCCTGGCCGGTGATCGTCGCCAACGTCGTCACGCTGGCACTGGCCGTGTTCATCCTGGCGCTGCGGCTGCGCTACGGCGAGAAGCTGAAATGAAAACGGCGCCCGCTTGGGCGCCGTACTGCTTGCGAATGCGCCAAGCGGCCTTCAGCTACCGATCGCCGCGATGGCCCGCTGCGCGACGATGGCATGCACCGCCGCCGACGGATGCAATTCGTCCCACCACACAAAGAGCGCCGGCGTTGCACACACTGGTGCGGTCGGCGCACTGAAGAACGGATAGCAGGGCAAAGCGGTATTCGACAGGCCGAATGCCGCCGGGGTGGCGACGATGTCCTTCGACAACTGTCCGAAGTCGACCGTGTAGATGTTGATGCCGGACAGCGTCGCGCGAAGCTGCGGAACGACCTGGGTTGCCAGCGCACCGTTGTAACCGTCGGCCATCGCAGTCGCCGTTCCGATCGCCTGCGCGCCCGCCGCCCGCACTGCCGGGTGCAATCCGAGATCCGACGAGTTCGCCAAAAGGATGTGGCGCGCGCCGGCCGAATAAAGCCGCAGCACCAGAGAGAAGATATCGGTCGCACCCTGGGTCACCGTGCTTTGCGCAATCGCGGCGCCTTGTGCCGGATTCGCCGCCGCCAGTTGGAGCGACCGTCGAATGTTGTTGCCGAACGCACTGCCGTCGACAATGACCAGGGTCTGCGGGCTGATCTGGTAATTGACCCGCTGCAGGTAAAGCTCGGCCTGGGCCTGCAGACTCGCGATGGCCAGCGGCGTCGTATCGCCGGGAATGACTCCGGTTTGCGCACCGCCCACGGCGTAATTCGTCCCGCCTGCCGACGAGGCGATGGCCTTGCCGCCGTAGTTCTCGGCCACGAGTTCGCTGAACAGCTTGCCATTGGTTGCGCTGCTCGCGCCCGCGTAAGGCGGCACCGGGAAACACAGCGGATCCGCGGCAACCCCGCAACGGTTGCCGGTATCGGTGCCGCTCGCACCGAATACGACGGTTGTACCGAACCGCGCTGGCTTGGCCGCATCGCCGCCACCGCAGGATGCCAACAGGACGGTCGCCGCCGACGCCGCGGCCAGCCACAGGACGCGTCGGCGCGCCCGCAGAAAGTCGAACATGTGTCTCCTCCAGATTTGAACTTGCGGCGGCTTGAGCGCCAACGCCGCGCGGCGATCATACGCGGCGGCGCCTCACTTACGCGCCGTCTTCTTCCACATCCTTTGCTGCAGCTGCACGTTGCAACCGGTCGTGGACGGCATCCCAGGCCTCGCCGGTCGGCGGCGTCACGATCAGCATGCGCGTGGCCGCCGATGCATCGAGCTGGTGCAGCAGCGCGTACAGCCGGCGCGCATACTCCTGCGGCTCCGCCGGCGCGATCAGCCGCAGCACGATGTCGGCGGTACGGTCGAGCAGCGCGGCGGCCGGCGCCAGCACGGCGATCGTATTGCCGCGCAGTTCATTGATGCGCGAAGGCAGCCGGTGCATCTCGACCAGTTCGAGCGGTGTGCGCGGCGCGTAGTGACGCTTCAGGCCCCCTGATGCCCGCGGCGCATCACGGTCGGCATCAGCGACGTTCTGACCGAGCACCTGCTCGATCTGCCGGCGCGTGATCGACCCGTGCCGCAGCAGGCGCGGCGAATCGCCGGAAAGATCGACGATCGTCGATTCGATGCCGACCGGGCACGGCCCGCCGTCGAGGATCAGATCGACGCGGCCATCGGGTTTCTCGCCGAGATCGGCGCGCACATGCGCCGCCGTGGTCGGGCTGATGCGGCCGAAGCGGTTGGCGCTTGGAGCGGCCAGCGCGGCGCGGGCATCGCCGCGCGCGGCGCAAAACGCGCCGAGCAGCGCGCGCGCCCACGGATGCGCCGGACAGCGCAGGCCGACGCTGGCCTGCCCGCCAGTCAGCGCATCGTGGGCACGTACCGATCGCGGCAACACCAGGGTCAGCGGTCCCGGCCAGAACGCGCGCGCTAGCGCTGCTGCCGCCGGCGGCGGAGTGCGGCTCCAGGCGACGATCGCATCCGCCGCATGCACGTGCACGATCACCGGATGATCTGCGGGCCGGCCCTTGGCGGCAAAGATCGCGCCCACCGCGTCGAGGTCGTCGGCGTCGGCGCCGAGTCCGTAAACGGTTTCGGTCGGAAAGGCGACCAGTCCGCCTCGCTGCAGCGCTGCGACGGCCCGCGCGATCGCCCGCGAATCGACCTCGGGGGCGGCGCTCACGTTGCCCCGTTCGCGCTGCGTGCTGTCCCCCCAATGGGACGCGAGCGCCTTCGGAGCGGCCGGGCGGCGCTCACCGCGGCGGTTCGATACCGAGCGCCAGCGCCACCGCCACCGCCCGCTCGAGCGCGTCGTCGACCGAAGCACCGAGACAGGTCACGTGCCCCATCTTGCGACCGGGCCGTGGCTCACGCTTGCCATAAAGGTGCAGCTTGGCGCCGCTGATGGCGAGCACCTCGTCCCAGGCTGGTTCGATGCGTTCGCCCTGGCGCAGCCAGACATCGCCGAGCACGTTGAGCATCACCGCCGGCACCAGTTGTGCGGTCGACGCCAGCGGCATGCCGGCCAGCGCGCGCACCTGCTGTTCGAACTGGCTGGCAGCGCAGGCATCGATCGTGAAGTGCCCGGAGTTGTGCGGCCGCGGCGCGATCTCGTTGACGACCACGCGCTCCTCGTCGAGCACGAACATTTCGACACACAGCACGCCGACGTAGTCGAGCACTTCGGCCAGCTTGCGGGCGATGTCGGCCGCTTTGGCCGCCACCTGCGGCGAAATGCGTGCCGGCGCGATCGACGCGGCGAGGATGCCGTTGCGATGCTGGTTTTCGATCACCGGGAACGCCACCACCGCGCCATCGGCGCCGCGGCAGACGATGCACGAAACCTCGCGCAGCAGCGGCACGCGTTTTTCGAGTACGCAGGCCACACGGCCCAACCGGGTCCATGCCTCGACCGCCTCCGCGCGGGACTCGACCGCGGCCTGTCCCTTGCCGTCGTAGCCGAGCCGTGCCGTCTTGACGATGCCGGGGAACAGGTTTTCGCCAGCGCGGTCCAGATCGTCGATCAGCTCGACGACCTTGTGCGGCACGACGTCGATGCCATTGGATACCAGGAAGCGCTTTTCGAACACGCGGTCCTGCGCCACCTCCACCGCTTCGGCCCGCGGCCGGACCGGCAACTGCTCGGCCAGACGACGCAGAACGGATGCCGGCACGTTCTCGAATTCGATCGTCACCGCGCGGCAGCGCTCCGCCAGTTCGTTCAATGCCGTGGCGTCGTCATACGCGGCCTGCAGATGCTTCTCGCAAACCGCGCCGGCCGGACTGTCAGGATCCGGATCGACGACACAGACCTTGTAGCCGAGGCTGGCGGCGCTCATCGCGAACATGCGGCCCAGCTGGCCGCCGCCGAGCAGGCCAAGCCAGTTGTCGGGGGCAATGGGAGGTAACGGCTGCATCACATGCGTTTCGATGGGTTGATGTTCACCACGCAGTCCTCGGAGCGCTCCCTCGCCAACGGGGTTGAAGTGTTGTGCGTGCGGCGATCTCTCGGTGGGCAGGCAGCATCGCTCAGGTCAACGGCCGGCCTACAGTGGCAACGTCATGTTGCGCGCCTTCTCGGTCTGCGTGGCGCGGAACTGGGCGAGCTTCTGCGCGAGTTCGGCATCGGCAGTGGCCAGCATCGCCACCGCGAAGAGCGCCGCGTTGGCCGCGCCGGCCTCGCCGATCGCGAAGGTGGCGACCGGCACACCCTTGGGCATCTGCACGATCGACAGCAGGCTGTCCTCTCCGCGCAGGTAGCGTGACGGCACCGGTACGCCCAGCACCGGAATCACCGTCTTCGAGGCCAGCATGCCGGGCAGGTGCGCCGCACCGCCGGCACCGGCGATGATCACGCGCAGGCCGCGCTCGCGCGCCTGCTCGGCGTAGGTGTACATCTCGTCGGGCGTGCGGTGCGCGGAGACGACCCTGGCCTCGAAGGACACGCCGAATTCCTTCAGCACCTCGCAGGCGTTCTGCATGATGTCCCAATCGGAATTCGACCCCATCACCACGCCGACCAGCGGTGCCGCACGCGTCCTGACGTTCATCGTCCCAGTCTCGCCAAAGCGCGGATTGTATCGACTCGGGTCGCGCTGACCCGAGCGCGGCAACGGCAAACGCGGTCAGCTGCGGGTCGCGCTGCTGTCCTGCACGACACCGGCGGCGAGCAGCGCGTCGATCTCGGCTTCGCTGAAGTCGAATTCGCGCAGCACCTCGCGCGTGTGCTCGCCGAGCAGTGGCGCCGGCCGCGTGACCGCCGCCGGCGTGACCGAAAGACGGATCGGACAACCGATGCTCGCCACCGGGCCGGCCTGCGGATGCTGCGTTTCGACCACCATTTCGCGCGCCCGCGTCTGCGGGTGCGACAGCGCCTCGCCAATCGAATGCACCGGCCCGGCCGGCACGCCGGCGGCGTCGAACGCTTCGAGCCATTCGGCGCGCGTGCGCGTGGAAAGCACCGCGTTCATCAGTTCGACCAGCGCCGGCAGGTTCTCCTTGCGCGCGGTGTTGGTGGCGAAGCGCGGATCGGCGCGCCACTCGGGATGGCCGAGCACGTCGGCGATGCGTTCCCAGTTGGCCTGGTTGGCGCCGCCGATGTTGATCCAGCCGTCGGCGGCATGAAACGCCTGGTACGGCGCCGTCAGGATGTGCGCCGATCCGGTCGGCCCCGGGGACTCGCTGGTGGCGAAGTACACCGCCGCGTGCCAGTAGGTCTGCTGAAGCGCTGCTTCCATCAGCGAGGTGTCGACGATCTGCCCCTCGCCGGTGCGAAGTTTGTGCGTGTAGGCAGCGACAATGCCGAGCGCGGCGAGGATGCCGCCGTTGATGTCGGACACCGGCGGGCCGACCTTGGCCGGCGGCCCGCCCGGCTCGCCGGTGATCGACATCAGCCCGCCGAAGCCCTGGGCGATCAGGTCGAAGCCGCCCTTCTCCGCATACGGCCCGGTGCGGCCATAGCCGGTCACCGTGCAGTAGATCAGGCCCGGGTTGGCCCGGTGCAGCACTTCATAGGAAAGGCCGAGCTTTTCGAGCGTGCCGGTGCGGAAGTTTTCCAGCAGCACGTCGGCGGTCTCGACCATCCGCAGCAGCACGTCGCGTCCCTGCGCGTGCTTGAGGTTCAGCGCCAGGCCCCGCTTGTTGCGGTTCATCATCAGGAACGGCGCCGACACCCCGTTCACCCGCGGATCGGTGTAGCCGCGCGAATCGTCTCCGCCGGGGATCTTCTCGACCTTGATCACGTCGGCGCCGAGATCGGCGAGCAGCATGCCTCCTGTGGGTCCCGACATGATCTGCGCCAGTTCCAGCACGCGCATGCCGACAAGGGGTCCGCTCCTGCTCATCTGGCCCTCCCCATACGTTTGTCGCGCTCAACGGCCGACGAAACCCGGCTTGCGCTTGGCGAGGAACGCCGCATAGCCGATGCGGAAGTCCTCGGTATCGAAGCAGTCGAAGCACTCGTCGCTTTCGGCGTCGGTGAGCGGCCGCGGGTCGGCCAGCCGGCGGGCGAACCTCTTGTGCCAGCGGGCGACCAGCGGCGCGCCGTCGGCGATGCGCTTTGCGGTGGCCTGCGCCTCTGCGGCCACCTGGTCGTCGGCAACGATGCGCGTGACCAGCCCTTTGCCCTTGGCCTCGGCGGCGTCGAAGATCCGCCCCTCGAGCAGGATCTCCAACGCCACGCTGGTGCCGACCAGCCGCACCAGCGGCGCCATCTCGGCGTAGGCCATCACCAGGCCAAGGTTCTTGATCGGCGCGCCGAAACGGCTCGACTGGCCGCAGATGCGAATGTCGGCCAGCGCCGCGATCTCCAGCCCGCCGCCGACGCAGATGCCGTGGATCTGCGCCACGATCGGGTGCCGGCAGTCTTCAAACGCCTGCGCGGTGGCGTGCATCACTTCGCCGTAGGCGATTGCCTGCTGCTTGTTGGCGCGCTCGGTGGCGAACTCGGCGATGTCGTTGCCCGGGGAGAACGACTTTTCGCCGGCGCCGCGCAGCACGATGCAGCGCACGGCCTCGTCGGCTGAAAGTTGACTGATCGCTGCGCCGAGCGCCTGCCACATCGGCTTGGTCATCGCGTTCAGTTTCTCCGGCCGGTTCAGCACGACGGTGGCGATCGCCCCGTCGCGCTCGACAAGAATCAGCTCCTGGCTCACCGTCGTCCCTCCGCGCGCTGATGACCGATCACCGGTAAAACACCTCGACCAGCCACAGCGGCACCGCCGGCACATAGGTGACCAGCATCAGCACCGCCAGCAGCACGGCGATGAAGGGCAAATTGGCGCGCGTGACATCCCAAACGTTTTCCTTGGCGATCGAGCAGGCGGTCATCAGCACGCTCGCCACCGGCGGCGTCTGCTGGCCGATTGCCAGGTTCAGCGTCACCACCAGGCCGAAGTGCACCGGGTCGATGCCGGCGGCATTGACCACCGGCATCACGATCGGCACCACCAGGATGATCGCCGCAGCCGAGTGCAGGAACAGGCAGATGGCGAGGAAGAAGACATTGAGCAGGGCCAGGATCGCCCACGGCTCGGAAGTCAGTTGCGTGAT
>JBFINI010000176.1:0-6673 GCA_041611275.1 Burkholderiaceae bacterium | reverse complement strand
TCGGTAACCGGGTGATCCATCTGGCGCCGCCACGTGAACGAAGCGGCCGGCGCGATGCGCGCACCCGAGCGTTGCTAGGGGCATTGGGCCGCCGGCCCGAACGACTGGTCTACGTCAGCACCACCGGCGTCTACGGCGATCACCAAGGCGCCCGCGTCGATGAGACCACACCGGCAGCGCCCTCGACCGAACGCGCCTGGCGTCGACTCGACGCCGAGCACGCGGTGCGCGCCGCGCAAGGCTGCGTGCTGCGCGCGCCCGGGATCTATGCAAACGATCGGCTGCCGCTCGAGCGTCTGCGCGCGGGCACGCCGGCGCTGGCGCCGGACGACGATGTGTTTACCAACCACATTCACGCCGACGACCTGGCGCGACTGGCCATCGCGGCGCTGTTCCGCGGCGGCCGTCGCCGTGTTTACAACGCCGTCGATCGATCGCAACTGAAGATGGGCGAGTACTTCGACTTGGTGGCCGATCGCTTCGAACTGCCGCGGCCGCCTCGACTACCGCGCGAACAGCTTCGCGCCGCGGTCAGCCCGATGATGTATTCGTTCATGAACGAGTCGCGCCGCGTGATCAGCAGGCGCATCGGCGACGAACTGCGGCTGCGCCTGGCCTGGCCGACCGTGGCCGAAGCGCTGGCCCGTCTCTGATCGGCGTGGCCGTTCAAGCTTGAGCGGGCGCCTCACATCAGTCACCGGATTCGAATCGTCGATCGTGGTGCAAAATCGGCGTGGGTGGCGACCAGAATCCCATAACTATCGCGATGGACGAAACCAGTAGCGCGTCGTCCGGCCGAAACATCCTGCACCGGCTGATGGGAGCACTGCGGCCGGCACGCCCCGACCTGCTGACGCTGGCCGAGGCGCTGCTATCCGAACGCGGCGAATCTTCGGGCGTTGCACTGGCCGAGCAATTGCTCGCCATGTACGAGGCGCTTGGCACCGATGAGCGGTTGAAGTTTCTCGGCGAATTGGTCGGCCGCTTCGGCGCCGATCGGGTGCGGCTGAATCGGGCGATCGATCGCTATCGCGAAGAGCCGTCCCCCGCGAGCGGCATCGAACTGCATGCCGCCGCCGAGCCGCGCCGGCAGGAACTGATCCGGCGGCTGAACCTCGCGCCCGGCGCGACCGAGCGGCTGGTGCGAATGCGCGAAGACGTGCTGCGCGCACTGGTCACCCATCCGGAGCTGGCCACCGTCGACGCCGATTTTCTGCACCTGTTCGCCTCCTGGTTCAACCGTGGATTCCTGGTGCTGCAGCGGATCGACTGGCATACGCCGGCACGCGTGCTCGAGCGGATCATCCGCTACGAAGCGGTGCACGAGATCACGAGCTGGGAAGATTTGCGCCGGCGCCTCGACCCGGAGGACCGCCGCTGCTTCGCTTTCTTTCACCCCACGCTGGAAGGCGAGCCGCTGATCTTTGTCGAGGTTGCGCTCGTTGATGGCATGCCCGCGGCCATTACACCGCTGCTCGCGGAGCGCCGCCAGGTCACACCGGCGAAACGCGCGGACACGGCGGTTTTCTACTCGATCTCCAACTGCCAGTTCGGGCTGCGTGGCGTGGCGCTCGGTAACTTCCTGATCAAGCAGGTGGTCGAGGATCTACGCCGAGAATTGCCGACGCTTAAGACCTTTGTCACCTTGTCGCCGGCGCCCGGTTTCTCGCGCTGGCTGCGCCGCGAACGCGAAGCCAAGCGATCGCTGCTCGCGGCGAGTGAACGCGCCGCATTGGCCGCCATGGACCGCGTCGACTGGCACACGCAACCGGCGGCAGCACGCAGCCTGAAGCCGGTGCTCAGTGCGGCCATCGCCCGCTACTTTCTCGAAGCGCGCGACGGAAAAGGCCGGCCGCTCGACCCGGTGGCCCGCTTCCACCTGAATAACGGCGCTCGCCTGGAGCGCATCAATTGGCTCGGTGACGTTTCTCCGAAGGGACTCGAGCAGGGCGCCGGGTTCATGGTCAACTACCTGTACGACCTCGACCGCATCGAGCGCAACCACGAGGCGTTCGCCAACGAGGGTCGAGTGATCGCCTCGCGTACCGTACAGCGAATGCTGCGGCCGGCCGCCGAATAGACATGACAACCACAAGTCAGGATCGATTCGCCGCCGCACACGGCAATTCAGATCGGCAGTCGCCGAGTCATCGAGCATTGAAGGCGTGAAGATCATCGATCTGCGCTGCCGTCTGACCACCTCTGCAGGGGCGGAGTATTTTCACAACCGCATGTCACATCTCGGCCGTCTCGATCGCGTGCCGGCGCTGACCGCGGCAGATGAAGCAAGCTTTTTTGCTGAGATCGGCGCTGCCGGCATCACGACGGCGGTCTCGGTCTCCGGCTGCAACCCCGGCGCCCGCCTCGGCCGCCATGACCTGCCGGCACGCACGACATCGAACGATCTGCTCGCCGACGTGCAACGACGGCATCCGGGGCGATTCGTCGGCGTGGCGGGGATCGATGTCAGCGGTACTTTTCACAACGCACACGACGAGATCGACCGCTGCGCCGGCAGGCTCGGCCTGAAGGCGATCTGCATCGAACCCGGCCGCGCGCCCGGCTGCCTGCTGAACGACCGACGCCTCTATCCCGTCTACGAGCAGTGCCAGGCGCTCGACGTTGCGCTTGTCGCACAAACTTCGGGCGGCATGGGCGGACGACTCGTCGATTATGCGAATCCGCGCTACGTGGAGGAAGTAGCCGACGACTTCCGGGATCTGCGCTTGATCTGTGGACACGGCTGCTACCCGTTCGTGCGCGAGGCGATCGTCATGGCGGCACGTCGCGACAACGTCTGGCTGTCTCCCGATATCTATTTCTTCCATCTCGGTCACGACGACTGGGTCAAGGCGATCAATGCCAATCTAGGCGGATTTGCCGACCGATTCCTCTTCGGCAGCTCGTATCCTTTGACCGCGATTGGACCTTACGTCGAGAACTTCATGAAGATTGCCTGGCAGCCTGAAGTACTTGAGCGGATCCTCTTTCGCAACGCGCTGCGCGCGCTGAGGCTCGAAGACGATCCAGGCTTCGTCGCGATCTATGGTGTCAGCGGCCGGGTCGCCCAATGAGCCGCCCAGCGGGGGGCCAGCCGCGAATCCTTCTGTTGTCCGGCGCCAGTCTTGTCGGGCAGAACGTGCTCGCGAGCCTTGCCCACCGGCGCAACTCGTTGCGCCTGATGGCAGCGAGCAGTGTCGCCGAAGAGCCGATCCTGTATGACTTCGATGCCGTCTACCTGACGCCAGCCATTCGCGCCGCCCCAGATGCTTTCGTCAAACGTTTCGGCGAGGTGCTCGCGCACTGTCAACCCGATCTCGTGATTCCATGTCGCGATGATGATGTGACCTTTCTCGCCGAGCAGCTCAATATCGATCCTGCACAGACAGGTCGCTTCCTGTGCGGCAATTCCTCGCTCGCCATGGGCATGCTCGACAAGCTCGAAAGCTGGCACCTCGCCAATCGGCTCGGCCTGCCGTTCGCACCGACGGTCGACGGGCACGATGATCCCGACGCCCTGGCCGACTTCGCAGCGGAGCACGGCTTTCCGCTGATCGTCAAACCGCGGCGCGGATTCGCGTCGATGGGAGTGCGGCTGGTCCTGAACGAAATGCAGCTGCGCCACGCCTGTAGTCAGCCTGACGTGATCGTGCAGAGATACCTCGGCGACAGGCCTTCTGTCCTGGCCTTTGCGGAAGATTCCGCACGCCTCGGCCTGCCGCTTTTTCACAGCCTCGAGGAGACGAAACTCTCGCTGCAAGCGGCCATCGCCCCGAACGGCTCGCTTTCCGCTGTCTGCGCCACTGGAAACCTGATGCGCATGGGTCGCAGCCAGAGTGTGCATTTGGTGAACGAACCGCAGATCGATCACCTTGCCCACCGATGGGCGAGCGTTTTCGCCGATGCCGGCTGGCGCGGGCCGCTGAACATCCAGTGTCAACAACGTGGCGAAGAAGAAATCACGATCTTCGAATTCAACGGCCGTTTCACCGGCGCCACTGCCGCGCGCCGCCTGCTCGGTTTCGACGAACTCGGTCTGGCCCTGCGCGACTGGCTGCGGCTGCCACCGGCAGCACCTCCGATTCCAAAGGCAAACGTCGTTCGTTATCCGGTCAGCTGGTCGACCGAATCCGAAAACGTCGAGCGGCTGCTCCGGGAAGGGTACTGGGAGCGCCTGTCCTGCTACGACGCTAGTATGGAAAGTCCCGCTTGCCGGCCAGAAAGGAACAGCACGTAGGCACGGAACGACAAGCCGACGGCAGCAAGGCCCTCACCCAACTTGGCCGTTGTCGCCATGATGCCGACCGTGGTGCTTGGAATTGTCGATGCATCGACAGCACGGCCCTTTCCGCCACCGTCGTTTTTGCCGCCGTCGGAACGCGAGGGATCATCTGGAACGGCTTCACATCGCTCGTGACCACCGCGCCTGCCGCCGGCAACGCGGTGCCGCCGAACAGGCAAGGCAGATCGGACACTGGCGCCAGGCTCGCGACAGGATCGCTCAAGCCCGAAAAGCCGACTGCGGCTGTCAGTCTTTCATCCTCAGGCGTTCTTCTGCCCCTCGCCGCCGGGCTCAGCACTAGTTCGGGGCTTTCTCGCAGCACCCCTTCGACGATCTGCGCAACGCGGGCCGAGACGCTTGCTGGTCTCTATTCAGCAGTGCAGGCGTACACATGGATCATCGTCACACCCGCTTTCGCGTAGGCGAGGACGGCGTCGACCATCCCACTAGGCAAGGTTCTGGCGCAGCCCGCAAATCGTCGACAGCGGGCAGGGTTCAGCGCCGCGAAACGACGCCTTGCAGAATCTCGCGCAACGTCTTGCCTTCCTCTATGGACTCAACGTCGACGCTGACTTCGTAAGTCCGCTCTATCGCCAGCATGAAATCAAGCAGATCGAGAGAATCCAGTTCGAGGTCACGCAACCGACGGTCCAGGATGCCATCGACCTGCCGTCCCTCGAAGTGTTTGGCGACGAAGCGCTCGAACTCCGGCGGCGCCGCGCTCATGCCAATTCCCGATAGCGAAGAAACACACCAGAGACAGGCAGGCCAGGCCGTACCTTTTCCACGTCGAACCGGGATCCGATTGCGCGCAATTCGTCGATGAACGTGTCAGCGATTTCCAGCGACAGCGCAGTCCCGGCGCAAACGTGCGGGCCATGGCCAAACGCGAGACCGGAGAATCGTTCAGTCGCGCAGCCCTGAGCGTTTGCGTACGGCAGGAACAGGAATACCTGCTCGCCGGACCGTATCCGCGCGCCTTCGATCTCGCGCGCTGCCGTTGCCATACGGCCGATGTAGTTGACGGGACAAACCTGCTGGAACAGGTTTCGCGCGGACATCTCGGACAGCCGTGATTCCAACTCGCTGCGGCGAGGCCGTGCAGTTCCGAGGCTACTCAGCAGTGCGCTCAGCGCTCCGATCAGCGGATCGCGGCCCATCAGCACGTAGCCCAGCAAGACGAACGGCAGTTCCTCGCGCTCGTCAGGGCACTCATCCGGATCGAGATCGAATGCTCTTAGAAGGTCGGCCATCCGGGCCGCGGTTTCAGCAAGTAGCCGCGGGTGGTGGACGTAGTCAAGCACGCTCGAGTGAACCTCGGCCAGCCGATCGAACAATGCGCCCGAGCCGGCGAGTTCCGTTTCAAAGATGTGGCGGAGGATATTGTCAACATAGCCGGAGGCGACATCGGTCACCATGACTGGGCCTTGTGCGTCGGCGAGACCGCGGCAGGCAACTTCGGCCGCCCGCCTGATGAAGGCCGAGTGCCTGCGCCGCGCCAGGTTGTGGTGCTGCAGAAAGCGGCTTCGTTTCCTATCGTGATCGAGACCGCGGGCCACCAGCGGCACATGACGGAAGAACGATTGCACCGCGGCCACATCGATGCCGAAGGCCCGGCCCAGCGCCACCACTGGCGAAGCAAGATCTGATGGCGCGAAACTTTCATCGGCAAGGATGGCGGTGCAGGCCGCTTGGGAAAACACGAGATGCGTGGCGCCATTGTCGCCTCCGATCGACTCGACAGCGGGACAGCCGCCCTCGGTCAGGCCGGCGACAATGTGGCCTCGGGCCTTCAGGCGATCGGTAATCGCCGCGTTGACGCGAATGGCGTGCACGGTTCAGCCTTCGAGTGTCGGCTCCAGCCTGCGGACCGTCCGAGCCGGATTTCCGAGCGCAAGCACACTGTCCGGAATGTCGCGCGTCACGAACGATCCGCCACCGACGACACTCCAGCGGCCAACGGAACACTTCGGCACGATATTGGTCCCCAAACCAATTTGCGTGCCGTCGCCGATCTGCACACTGCCGGCGGCGATGACTCCCGGGCCAACATGGGCATGGTCACCGACTCGGCTGTGGTGGCCGAGCCCGCCCGCGCCGTTGATGATCGTATTGGCGCCGATCTTGGCCGCAGGGCCGATGATGGCGTTGGCGCCGACGTAGCATCCAGTCCCGATCTCGACATCGTGCGCGACGACTGCGGTCGGATGAATGACTGAAATGAATTTCACGCCTGCCGCCTTAAGCCGGAGAAAGATATCTCGACGCGCCCGGTTGTCGCCGATAGCGACGATCACGCCATCGTGCGCCACATTCGCAACCCGGCTGAACGGACCCAGGACCGGGATTCCTTGATACTGCCAATCCTGCAGTTCCGGCGTGTCGTCGAGG
>JBFINI010000175.1:0-6736 GCA_041611275.1 Burkholderiaceae bacterium | reverse complement strand
CCTCGATGACTGAGCGCTGGGCACCAACGGTGCCGCACCACAGCCCGGCCCGTCCGGCCCTGCTTCGATAGACTGCTGCGAATTATCGCGATGTTGAGGCGGCGATGAGAATCGACTTTGTTTCCGATGTGACCTGTCCCTGGTGCGCGGTCGGCCTGCATTCGCTCGAACAGGCGCTTGCCAAGCTTGATGAAGACATTCAGGTCGAACTGCATTTCCAGCCATTTGAACTGAATCCCGACATGGCGGCGGAGGGCGAGGATGCGATCGAGCATCTGTCGCGCAAGTACGGCGCTTCGCGGGAACAACTGGCGCAGAACCGGCAGCGGATACGCGAACGCGGCGCCGAACTCGGTTTCACGTTCGGCGATCGGCGTCGAGTGTGGAACACGTTCGACGCGCACCGGCTGCTGCATTGGGCGGGGCTGCAAGGCAAGCAACGCGAACTGAAGCATGCGCTGCTCAGTGCCTATCACACGAACGCGGAGAACCTGGCCGCACACGACGTGTTGCTGCGGCTGGCCGGTGCGGTTGGCCTCGACGTCGAACAGGCGCGCACAGTGCTCGAATCGGCCGAGTTCTCCGACGAGGTGCGGGCGCGCGAGGCGTATTACCACCAGCTCGGCATTCACTCGGTGCCGTCGGTCATCATCGACGAAAAGCATCTGATCCAGGGGGGCCAGCCGCCCGAAGTGTTCGAGCAGGCGCTGCGCAAGATCGCCGCCGAACGCTAGCCGCCACCGGGCCGGCCCGCGGCCTTTGCACCGCAGTCCGACCGAGGCACAATGTCCCGTCGAGGTGAACCGGCGCTGCCGCCGGCGCCTCTTGCCGCGGGCGGCTTGCCATCGAAGGAGGAAGCCCATGCGCAACTGGATCATCCTCGCCAGTCTGTTCCTGGTCGCCTGCGCTGGCCCGCAGCCGCTGACGCAAAAGCCCGAGCACCTGTGGCACGACGATCTGTTTGCAGCGCCGTCCGAACGCATCGGCGCGGCCGACGTGTTCGCGCTCAGCGAGCCAATGAAAGCCTATCTGTACAAGGACATCGCACATGCCTTGCGCAAGAAAGGGCGGATCCGCGGATTGCTCGATGCGTTGTATGAGAAGGGCGAGCTGAAGCTCGACTACGACGCCAGCCGCACGCGCACGGCCATTCAGGCCTTCGAGGCCAAGTCCGGCAACTGCCTGTCGCTGGTGATCATGACGGCAGCCTTTGCCAAGGAACTCGGGCTGCAGGTGCGTTACCAGAGCGCTTATCTGGAAGAGGCGTTCAGCCGTAGCAGCAATCTGTTGCTGCGCAGTGGCCACGTCAATCTTTCGCTGGCTCGCAGCATCGTCGACCTGCGCGCCAACCCGTACGAGACCCCGCTGACGATCGACTTCCTGCCTCCGGAAGACCTGCGCGGTCTGCGCGTGCGCGAAATCTCCGAGGAGACTGTCGTCGCGATGTTCATGAACAACCGGGCGGTCGAGGCACTCGTCGACGGCCGGCTCGACGATGCGTACTGGTGGGCACGCGAGGCCGTGGCCGGCGGAACGGCCTTTCTCGGCGGCCACAACACGCTCGGCGTCATCTACATGCGGCGTGGCCATCTGGCACATGCGGTCGCCGCCTTCAGCCATGTGCTTGAACGGGACGCCGAGAACAAGCCGGCGCTGTCGAATCTCGCCCGCACCTTTGCCCGGCTCGGGCGCACCGCCGAGTCGATGGCACTCTATGCACGGCTCGCCCAGCTCGAGCCCGACCCGCCGTTTGCGTTCTTCAACCAGGGGCTGGCGGCGATGAAGCAGCAGGACTTCAACAGAGCGCGCGATCTTTTCGCCAAGGAAGTTTCGCGCGCCGATTATCACCACGAATTCCATTTCTGGCTCGGCCTGGCCAACTACCAGCTGGGCGATATCGACCGGGCGCGCAAGCACCTGAACATGGCGCTCGACAGCAGTCCGACGCCGAAGGACCGGGCGCTTTATTCGGCCAAGCTCGACTGGCTGCGCAGCCGTGGCTACAAGTAGCGACACAGACGTGCCTGCCGCCCGAGCGTCGCCGGCGGAGTCCCGATCGCTGCTCAGTTCAGCGCGCCGCCGCGTCTCCGTCGGGCCGGTTCGGCGGGCAGCAGACGAAAGTGGAAGACGCGGCCGGCACGGGCGACCAGGAATTCGCTCGCACCCGTTTCCAGCAATGTGTTCAGCCGCTCGCTGCTGTCGTAGTCGCGATGTCGCAGGTAGCGACCAAAACGTCTGTCGATCTCGGTGCCGGGCGATGCCATCGCCTGCTCCAGATCGGGGAACAGGCCGACCTTGAATTCCATCTCAGCCAGGTCCAGCCGCTGTAGCCCGGCGTAGGCTTCGAGCGCCTGCGGGGTCAGCGCGGTGGCCACCCAACGCTGCGGCTTCGGGTAGTAGCCGAGATCGCGCAGATCGCGCCCGGCACGCAGCAACGCTTCGACTTCGGTCAGCCCCTGCGCGCGGTAGGCGGCGACGCGCTCGCGCTGGATGCGCGCCATTTCACGGCTATGGTCGTGATCGGCCTTGCGCGAAATCGTCATCAGCGACGCGAGCGTCGGCCCAGTCGGATACTGTGCCGCGTACGCGGGCGCCTGCTGCAGCACTTGGATCGACTTGTCGGCATGATCGAGCAGCACGATTGCGGCCGGAAAACTCTCCGGCCCGGCCAGCGTGAACAGTTCGCGATCAGCATCGACCACCGGCTGGCTGAGGCCGGGCCCCGCAGCCGGCGCGCCGTTCCATTCGCCACGCTGGCGCTGCGGCCCGGCGGCCCATAGGCCGCGCAGCCGATAAACGTCCGCCGTCGGCACCCGCGGCAGTGCCAGTTCGAGCCGATACTCAACCGAACCGTCGTCACGAGGGATAAGCGCCGCCTGCAGGTGATTAAACACCCGCCCGCGATACTGGCTCAGCGTGCGGCCAACAATCGGCGTGCGGTCCCAGGCCTCGAGCGTGGCGACCGCACCGCTCGACAAATCGAGCCGCCGCAGGCGCAGCGTGTCGCTCCAGGCGCGAGCGCGGGCCGGCGGCGTGAAATGTTCCCAGCCGAAGCCCCAGGTGACGCCGCTGCTGCGTCGTTCAAGGAAATACACCGCGTTGCCGCCGGTCGAAAAGGCCGGACCGAAATAGCCGACATGCCGTTCGATGGTCACCAGACCCAGCAGCCAGATAGCCGCGGCGATCGGGACGAGCGCGAGGCCGGCCAGCCCGGCCAGCAGCCACTTGGTGCGCCGCCTGGGTGAACGTGCTTGACCGCTGCTCGCGCGCACCTTCTTCACCCGGGACCGGCAATCAGCGCCTCACGGCAGGCCATCACCATTGACCTGCGCGAGAAATTTCCCGCCTGCCGACCCATCTGCGGGCGCCGCGCGTCACCGCTCAGGCGCCGACAGGCTCGCGCATGGTGACGAACTCCTCGGCCGCGGTCGGATGGATACCGATGGTGGCGTCGAATACCGCCTTGCTGGCGCCCGCCTTCAGCGCCACGGCGAAACCCTGCACGATCTCACCGGCTTCCTCGCCGACCATATGCACGCCCAGCACGCGGTCGCTCGCCGCGTCGACCACCAGCTTCATCAGCGTGCGCTCGTTCGACATCGACAGCGTGTGCTTCAGCGCCCGGAACTCGCTGCGGTAGATCCGCACGCGGCCGTGCTGCTGCCGCGCCTGCGCTTCGGTCAGCCCCACCGTGCCGATGTTCGGGTGGGTGAACACCGCGGTCGGAACGTGTTCGTAGTTCATCGTCCGCTGGCCGTTGCCGAACAGCTGGTCGACCACCACCATTGCCTCGGCCAGCGCCACCGGTGTGAGTTGTACGCGGTCGATGACATCGCCCACGGCCAGGATGTGCGGCACCGAGCTGCGAAATCGCTCGTCGACGACGACTGCACTGTCCTCGCCGAGCTGCACGCCGGCTTCGGGCAAACCGAGCCCGGCCACGTTCGGTCGCCGGCCAGTGGCGCAGAGCACGGCATCAACGGCCAGCACGGCACCGTCGCGCAGCGTCACCCGCAGCTGGTCGCCGGAGCGCTCGATCGACTCAGTCACTGCATTCAGGCGCAGGTCCACGCCTTTCTTTCCCATCTCCGCAGCAACGAACTTGCGCACGTCGTCGTCGAAGCCGCGCAGCACCTGTTCGCCACGGTAGAGCTGCGTTACCTGGCTGCCCAGTCCGTTGAAAATCGACGCGAACTCGCAGGCAATGTAGCCGCCGCCGACGACCAGCAGCCGGCGCGGGAACGGCTCCAGATCGAACATCTCGTTGGAGGTCAGCACGAGCTCGCGCCCGGCGAATTCGGCCACATGCGGCGCGCCGCCGGTGGCGATCAGGATGTGCCGCGCACCGAAACGTTCGCCGCCGACCTCGACCGTGTGCGCATCGGCCAGACGGGCCTGGCCGCGCAGCAGCTGCACACCGGCGCCGATCAGCAGCTTCTCGTAGACACCGTTCAGCCGCATGATCTCGATGGCCCGGTTGCGCTTCAGCGTCAGCCAGTCGAATTTCGGCGCCGGACCGCTCCAGCCGTAGCCGTGCGATTCCTCGAAGGCTTCGCCGTAATGCGCAGCGTAGCTGTACAACTTTTTCGGGATGCAACCGAGGTTCACGCAGGTGCCGCCGAGCGCGCCGGATTCGGCCAGCGCCACCCGCGCGCCGCGCTGCGCGGCCATACGTGCTGCGCGCACGCCGCCGCTGCCGCCGCCGATCACGAACAGGTCAAATGGTTCCATCGCCTCCGCTCCGCTTACCCAGCGCCGAACGTTAGCAGTCCGCCGGCAGCGCAGAGCGCTGACTACAGGTCAGCCAGTCGTGCCGCGAGCGTGTCCAGATAAACGTCGAAGCGGTGCACGTCGTCGTGCGTTGCCTCCGGCAGGCGGACCAGCTCGGCAGACGGTCGCAGCTTGCGCAGCCGCTGCGCGTGCGCGATGTCGATCAGCGAATCGCGCTCACCGTGGAAGATCAGCACCGGCGAGCGTGCCTGCGGCAGCCACTGGTCGGTGCGCATCGGATAACGCAGTAGCAGCGGCGGTACCCATGGGTAATGCTCGCGCGCCAGTTCGCGCAGGCTGCTGTAGGGCGAAACCAGCACTAGCAGGTCGGCGTCGACCTGCGTGGCCAGCCTTGCGGCCAGGCCGGTGCCAAGCGAGCGGCCGTAGATGACGATCGGGCGGCCAGCGTATTTCGGCGCGACCTGTTGAAAGGCAGTCAGCACGTCGGCGTGCAGTTGCGCTTCCGATTCGATCTGGCCATCGCTCTTGCCGTAGCCGCGATAGTCGGGCATGAACAGGTCGAAGCCGGTGCGTTCGTAGAACGCCGTGCTGGTCAACCACACGGCGTTGTTGCCGCCATTGCCGTGCAGGAAGAACACCAGCCCGCGCGCTGACGGCTGCTCGAAGTGCACCGCGTTCAGCGTGGCGCCGTCGACCGACACCGACACCTCGCGGACGCTGGGGGCGAAGCGGTGATCGGCGGCCAGAGGCGTCGGCCGGAACAGCAGCGTCTCCTGCTGCAGGTATAGGGCACCGAGGGCCGCCGCATAGACAGCCAGCGGCAGCGCGATGACGCTGAGCAGCGCCCGGCCGCGGAGCCTGGCCCGGCGCAGTGATGTCAGTAGGCGATGCATGCCGGTCTTACGCGTCGACGGCTAGCCTGGATGTCAGTCCCTGCCGACCGGCGCACAGCTTGAGCCCAAAGCAGACGACGAACGATGGACTCAGGCTTTCAGCGGCTTGAAGCGGATACGGTGCGGCGCGGCGCCTTCTTCGCCGAGGCGCTTCTTCTTATCGTCCTCGTACTCGCGGTAGTTGCCGGCGAAGAAGCTCCACTGCGAATCGCTCTCGCTGGCCAGGATGTGCGTGCAGATGCGGTCGAGGAACCAGCGATCGTGCGAGATCACCATCACCGAGCCCGGGAACTCGAGCAGCGCATCCTCAAGCGCACGCAACGTCTCCACGTCGAGATCATTGGACGGCTCGTCGAGCAGCAGCACGTTGCCGCCGGCAATCAGCGTCTTTGCAAGGTGCAGACGGCCGCGCTCGCCACCCGACAGTTGGCCGACGATCTTCTGCTGGTCGGCGCCCTTGAAGTTGAAGCGGCCGAGGTAGGCGCGCGACGGCATCTCGAATTTGCCGACGGTCAGGATGTCCTGGCCACCGGAGACCGACTCCCACACCGTCTTGTCGTTTTCCAGCGCCTCGCGCGTCTGGTCGACGAAGGCGAGCTTGACCGTCGGGCCGAGCTTCACCTGGCCGGCATCGGGCTCCTGCTTGCCGGTGATCATTCGGAACAGTGTCGACTTGCCGGCGCCGTTCGGACCGATGATGCCGACGATGGCGCCGGGCGGCACCTTGAAACTGAGCTTGTCGATCAGCAGCTTGTCGCCGAAACCCTTGGTCACGTCGATGAACTCGATCACTTCGTTGCCGAGCCGCTCACCGACCGGAATAAAGATCTCCTGCGTCTCGTTGCGCTTCTGGTACTCGTAGCTCGACAGTTCTTCGAAGCGGGCCAGCCGCGCCTTGCTCTTCGCCTGCCGGCCCTTGGCGTTCTGGCGCACCCATTCGAGTTCTGCCTTCATCGTCTTGATGCGGGCGGCCTCCTGCTTTGACTCCATCTCCAGCCGCTGCTCCTTCTGCTGCAGCCACGAGCTGTAGTTGCCCTCCCACGGAATGCCGTAGCCGCGGTCGAGTTCGAGGATCCACTGGCAGGCGTTGTCGAGAAAGTAGCGGTCGTGGG
>JBFINI010000174.1:0-6771 GCA_041611275.1 Burkholderiaceae bacterium | reverse complement strand
CTGCGCTGGATCGAGCACTCCCTTTCGAAGAGGTGAACGGTGTTGCCCTGGGTGTCCGCCAGCACCTGGATCTCGACGTGGCGGGGCTCCTCGACGAACTTCTCGACGTAGAGGGAGTCGTCGCCGAAGGAGGACTGCGCCTCGCTGCGGGCCCGGGCCAGCGCCTGGTCGATCTCGCTCTCCTGGCGCACCAGGCGCATGCCCTTGCCGCCGCCACCGGCGCTGGCCTTGATCATCACCGGGTAGCCGATGTCGCGCGCGATCTTCACCGCCTGCTCGGGCGAGTCGATCGCGTCGTTCCAGCCCGGGATCGTGCTGACGCCGGCTTCGATCGCCAGGCGCTTGGAGGCGATCTTGTCGCCCATCGCGGCGATGCTGTGGTGCTTGGGGCCGATGAAGACGACGCCCTCCTTCTCCAGGCGGCGCGCGAAGTCCTCGTTTTCTGACAGGAAGCCGTAGCCCGGGTGCACGGCCTCGGCGCCGGTCGCCTTGCAGGCCTCGATGATCTTGTCGGCGACGAGGTAGCTCTCGCGGCTCGGCGCCGGACCGATGAGCACCGCCTCATCGGCCATCGTCGCGTGCAGCGCGTCGGCGTCGGCTTCCGAATACACGGCGACCGTGCTGATACCCATCCTGCGCGCGGTCCTGATGACACGGCAGGCGATTTCGCCCCGATTGGCGATCAGGATCTTCTTAAACACGGCGGTCCTCCAGCGGCGCGAAATCGCCTGCACGCGCTTCGTGCAGGCGGCGCTCGCCCCCACGACTGGCCATGCAAGGTTGCTTGAGCATCTGCTTGTCCTCCGTCCGCCCGCTACAGTGGGATGTTGCCGTGCTTGCGCCACGGGTTTTCGAGCTTCTTGTCGCGCAGCATTGCCAGGCTGCGGCAGATGCGCTTGCGGGTCTCGTGCGGCTGGATCACGTCGTCGATGTAGCCGCGCGCGCCGGCGACGAAGGGATTGGCGAAGCGCCGCTTGTACTCGGCCTCGCGCTCGCCGAGCTTGACCGGATCGCCCTTGTCCTCGCGGAAGATGATCTCGACCGCGCCCTTGGCGCCCATCACCGCGATCTCGGCATTGGGCCAGGCGAAGTTGACGTCGCCGCGCAGGTGCTTGGAGCTCATCACGTCGTAGGCGCCGCCATAGGCCTTGCGCGTGATCACCGTGACCTTCGGCACCATGCACTCGGCGTAGGCGTAAAGCAGCTTGGCGCCGTGCTTGATGATGCCGCCGTACTCCTGCGCGGTACCGGGCATGAAGCCGGGTACGTCGACGAAGGTCACGACCGGGATGTTGAAGGCGTCGCAAAAGCGCACGAAGCGGGCGGCCTTGACGCTGCTCTTGATGTCCAGGCACCCGGCCAACACGATCGGATTGTTGGCGACGATGCCTACGCTGCGACCGTCCAGCCGACCGAAGCCGATGACGATGTTCTTCGCGTGGTCGCGCTGCAGTTCGAAGAAATCGCCGTCGTCGACGACCTTGTAGATCAGCTCCTTGATGTCGTAGGGCTTGTTCGGGTGATCGGGGACCAGCGTGTCGAGCGACAGGTCAAGCCGGTCGGCCGGGTCCCCGCTGGCCTGCAGCGGCGGGCCGTCCCGGTTGTTCAGCGGCAGGTAGTTGTACAAGCGGCGCATCATTGCCATCGCCTCGACGTCGTTCTCGAAGGCCAGGTCCGCGACGCCGCTCCTGGTGCTGTGCGTCGTGGCGCCACCCAGCTCCTCGGCGGTCACGTCCTCGTGCGTCACCGTCTTCACCACTTCGGGGCCGGTGACGAACATGTAGGCGCTGTCCTTGACCATGAAGATGAAGTCGGTCATCGCCGGCGAGTACACGGCGCCGCCGGCGCACGGTCCCATGATCAGGCTGATCTGCGGGATCACGCCGCTGGCCATCACGTTGCGCTGGAACACTTCGGCGTAGCCGCCGAGCGAGGCCACGCCCTCCTGGATGCGCGCACCACCCGAGTCGTTGATGCCGATCACTGGCGCACCGATCTTCATCGCATGGTCCATGATCTTGCAGATCTTCTCGGCGTGCGCCTCGCTCAATGCGCCGCCGAAAACGGTGAAGTCCTGGCTGAAGACAAACACCAGCCGGCCGTTGATCGTCCCGTAGCCGGTGACGACGCCGTCGCCCGGGATGCGCTGCTCGGCCATGCCGAAGTCGGCGCAGCGGTGCTCGACGAACATGTCCCACTCCTCGAACGTACCGTCGTCGAGCAGCAATTCGATGCGCTCGCGCGCCGTCAGCTTGCCCTTGGCGTGCTGCGCATCGATGCGCTTTTGTCCGCCGCCTAGCCGCGCCTTGGCGCGTTTGTCGTCGAGTAACCGGATGATTTCCTGCATCGGTCTTTCCTTTCGAATTTATTGAAGCCACTCGCGTGTCGGCCAGCGGGCCTTCAGCGGAAGACCGCCACGAAAATGCCGGTCAGGATGGCCGACGTGACGATGCCGCTGATGCTGGCCCCCAGCGCGTGCGGCATGACGACCGCGCCCGGATTGGCCTCGAAGGCGATCTTCTGCACCACCTTGGCGGTCGTCGGCAGACAGCTGACGCCAGCCACGCCGATGATCGGGTTGAATTTGCCGCGTGACCAGAAATACAGCACGTAGCCACCGATCAGTCCGCCAAGTCCAGAGATCAGGATGGCGAGCATGCCGAGCAGCAGCAACTTCAGCACCACCGGGCTGAGGATCGTCGAAGCCTCACACAGCGTGCCGAGCGTGAGGCCAAGAAAAAAGGTCGCGCCGTACAGGAACGTGTCGCTGAGCAGAGTCTGGAACCGAACGATGCCGGTCTCGCGCACCGCCACGCCGATGAACAGCGACAGGAACAGCGGCGCAGCCACCGGAAACAGCAGGCACAGCAGCGTGCTGATGACGACCGCGAACAGCAGCTTCTGGCCCGAGCTGATGTGCTTGGTTTCCACCGGCGGCATCGGAATCGCCCGCAGCTTTCGCGGCACCAGCAGCTTGATCATGTACGGATAGCAACCGTAGGTCAGGCCGAGATACAGATAGCCGACGATCGTGATCGGCACGAACAGATCGCGCGCCAGGACCAGCGAGGCGAACAGCACCATCGGGCCATCGGCGCCGCCGATCAGCGCGACTGCCGCGGATTCCCTTTCGGTCATCCCCAGCGCGTAGGCCAGCGGCAGCACCGTCACCGTGCCCAGTTCCGCGAACAGGGCCAGCACCATGCTCTGCACCGGTCGCGCCATCACGTAGCCGACATCGAGCAGCACACCGATCCCCATGAAAACGAGGCAGGCGATCAGCCCGTTGCTGAACATCAGCGTATAGATCGGCTGCAGCCAGTCGGTCTGCAATACGTCGATGATCGCATCGGGACTGCTGGCCATCGGGTCGACGAACAGCGTGCCGATCCGGCCGCCTTCGAAGAACATCACGCCGGCGTTGACCGAGACCATGCCCAGCCCCATCGGAATCATCAGCAGCGGCTCGAGCACGCCTTTCTTGCCGAGGTAGATCAGCAGGAAGCCGAGCAGGATGAGGCCGACTCGTCCGGCGGCAATCGCCGGGTCCTGGGCAACCAGCGTCGCCAGGCCCTGAAACAGTTCGAGCACGTTGGTGGTTTGCACGGCAGCCGCGTGGGGTCAGTTGATCGTCGCCAGGATCTGTCCGGGTTCGATCGCCTCGCCCGGCTTGACCGCAAGCTTCGTCACATTGCCGGCGCGCGGCGCCAGCACCGGCATGTTCATCTTCATCGCCTGCACGATCAGGATCTCGTCGCCCTGACTGACCCGCTGCCCGACCGTGACGCGCACCGACTCGATGACACCGCCCATCGTCGACAGCACATCACCGGGGCCAGCCGCCGCATCGGCCGGCGCCGGCGTCGGCTCGCCGCCGGTGGGCGCCGAATCCCTCGCCGATGCCGACGTGGCTGCCGGTCCCGGCACCGTCATGCTGCCGGGTTGCGGATACAGCAGGCTGCCGCCCTCGGTGAGATCGTCAACGGTCACATCGTATTGCCGCCCGTCGACGGTGATGCGAAATCTTCTTTGCATGTTCGCTCTCCTCCCCTTGCCGCTGATGGCGCCCGGACGCTCAGCGCTTGTGGTGCGCCGAATGCACGTCGTGCGACCTGTGATGCGCGAGTCGCCCGCTGCCGAGCCAGGCGGTGCGCTGGCGGGCGTCGTCAATGCGCAGGACGCGATGCTGACCGATCATCGCCTGCACCGCGGCCGCGATGGCAGCAATGTGCTCGGCCGGTACCGAAGGCGCTGGCGCCGGCAGCGGCAACTTTGGCGCCGGGGCCGACGCCGGCTGGCGCTCGATTCGCCCAAGCAGGTAGACGATTGCCTTGATGATGGCCGCAATCACCAGCGACACGATGATCGCCAGTCCGTACATCCACAGCGTCTTGCTGATCATGTCGCTCATTGGCATCTCCCCCGCATCTTCCTCGGCGCCCGGCCGCCTACATCGGCACGTTGCCGTGTTTCTTCGCCGGCCGCAGTTCGCGTTTGTTCAGCGTCTTGCGCAGCGACAGGGCGAGCACCGAACGGGTTTCGGCCGGCTCGATCACGTCGGTGATGTAGCCGCGTGCGGCCGAAAGATACGGCGACGCGAACTGCGCCCGATACTCGGCCGCCAGTTCGGTGGCGCGTGCCTTGCGATCCTTGGCCCCGGCCAGTTCCTTGCGATAAAGGACATTGACTGCGCCTTCAGCCCCCATCACGGCAATTTCCGCCGCCGGCCATGCGTAGACGAAATCGGCGCCGAGTTCCTGGCTGCACATCGCCAGATAGGCACCGCCGTAGGCCTTGCGCAGGATCAGCGTGATCTTCGGCGTCGTGCACGACGCGTAGGCGAACAGGAGCTTGGCCCCATGGCGGATGATGCCGCCGCGTTCCTGTTCGACGCCGGGCAGGAAACCCGGGACATCGACCAAAGTGATCACCGGAATATTGAATATATTGCACACGCGGACGAACCACGCACCCTTGTCGGAAGCGTTGATGTCGAGCGCGCCGGCCATCTCGATCGGCTGGTTGGCCACCAGGCCGACCACCATTCCTTCGATGCGCGCAAAACCGACGATCAGGTTGCGCGCCCAGCCCGCATGCACTTCGAGCAGTTCGCCGCGATCGACGAGTTGGCCGATGATCGCGCGCACATCCATCGGGTCCGACGGTCGGTCGGGAATCAGCGCGTTCATCGTCTCGTCGCGCGCAAGGAGCAGATCGGCCGAAAGACGGTGCGGCGGATCCTCGGCATTGTTCGCCGGCAGATAGGAAAGCAGCTGCTGCGCGATGCGGATGGCGTGCCGATCGTCATCGGCGACGAAGTGCACGTTGCCGCTGACCGAGGCGTGCATCTCGGCGCTGCCGACCTGGTCCATCGTCGTCACCCGACCGCTGACCGCCTTGATCACCTCCGGCCCGGTGATGAACATGTGCGCGTTGTTGCGGGTCATGATGATGAAATCGTTCAGTGCCGGCGAGTAGGCCGCTCCACCGGCACACGGTCCGAGGACCAAAGCGATCTGCGGCACGACGCCCGAGGCGAGCACGTTGCGGTAGAACACCTCGCCATAGCCGGAGAGTGCGTCGACGCCTTCCTGGATGCGCGCTCCACCGGAATCCTGCATCGAAATGATCGGCAGACCGTTCTTCAGCGCGTAATCCATCAAGCGCGCGATCTTCTGCGCGTGCGCGTTGCCGAGCGTGCCGGCGGCCACGGTGAAGTCCTGGCTGTAGGCAGCGACCAGCTGGCCGTTGACATATCCGGTTCCGGTCACCACGCCATCAGCGGGCAGATCCTTGCCGGCCATGTCAAAGGCCTGCGCCCTGTGCTGCACGTGTATGCCGATTTCCTGAAACGTGCCGCCCTGAAAGAGCGTGGTCAGCCGCTCACGCGCCGACAGCAGGCCTTTGGCCCGCCGCTCCTCGAGTTTGCCGAGGCCGCCACCCGCCTCGGCCGCATCCCGCCGCTGGCGCAACTGTTCAACTGCTTCCGGTCTCAGGCCCATCCCCTGTCTCCTTGTGCGCGGTCGGCAGCATCGGCGGCGCGTACTCGACCGCCGCTGCCGATGGAAGGCTGCACGCAGCACATCGCTGATTATTCATCGCTGTTCAGTGCATCATTTCGAGCAGCCGCCGCGCCGCCACCGACGCTGCGAGCCGGCCGGTCCGCACTTCATCGCTGACTGCCGGCAGCGCCTTGCGCACCGCCGGATGGGCACGGAACCGTGCCTTGAGTCCGGCGTCGATGCGCTCCCACATCCACGCTTGGTCCTGCTGCCGCCGGCGCGCGGCCAGCTGGCCATGTTCTTCGGCCAGTTGACGGAAGCGGTCTGCTGCGCGCCAGAACTCCGCCAGCCCCTCGCCGGACAACGCGCTGATGAGAAGTACCTGCGGCTGCCATTGACCGGCGTCGTTCGGCCCGCGATCCGGTCGCCCCTGCAGGCCGACCAGGCGCAACGCCGAGGTGAAGTGCGCCTGCGCGCGCGTGGCGGCATCGCGGTCGAGATCCGCTTTGTTGATCAGAACCAGATCGGCGAGCTCGATGACGCCGCGCTTGATCGCCTGCAGATCGTCACCGGCGTTCGGCAATTGCAGCAGCACGAACAGATCGGTCATGCTGGCGACCGCCGTTTCGCTCTGGCCGACGCCGACGGTCTCGACGATCACCACGTCAAAGCCGGCCGCCTCGCACACGCGCATCGCTTCGCGCGTCTTCTCGGCGACACCGCCCAGCGTGCCGCTGGTCGGGCTCGGTCGGATATATGCCTGCGGATG
>JBFINI010000173.1:0-6823 GCA_041611275.1 Burkholderiaceae bacterium | reverse complement strand
TGCTCGTCCTCGGTCGAGCCCTTCAGCGCCGCCGTCGACGACTCCGATTCGATTGTCGTCGTCACTGCATCGAAGTAGCCGGTGCCCACCTCTCGCTGGTGCTTCACGGCGGTGAAGCCTTTCTCGGCCGCAGCGAATTCGGCCTCCTGCAACTCGACGAACGCGCTCATCTGGTTGCGGGCATAGCCGTGCGCCAGGTTAAACATTGAATAGTTCAGGCTGTGGAAGCCAGCCAGCGTGATGAACTGGAACTTGTAGCCCATCGCACCGAGTTCCTTCTGGAACTTGGCGATCGTCGAGTCGTCAAGGTTCTTCTTCCAGTTGAAGCTTGGCGAGCAATTGTAGGCGAGCATCTTGCCCGGAAACTGCTTCTGGATTGCCTCGGCGAACGCGCGAGCGAACGCCAAATCGGGTTTGCCCGTCTCACACCAGATCAGGTCGGCGTAGGGCGCATAGGCTAGGCCCCGGCTGATCGCTTGCTCGAGCCCATTACGGGTGCGGAAGAAGCCTTCGACCGTGCGCTGACCGGTAATGAACGGCTTGTCGTTTTCGTCGACGTCGGAAGTCACCAGATCGGCCGCTTCGGCATCCGTGCGGGCAAGCAATACTGTCGGCACTCCAAGCACGTCGGCGGCCAGACGCGCCGCGATCAACTTGGCCACCGCCTCGCGTGACGGCACCAGCACCTTGCCGCCCATGTGTCCGCACTTCTTGACGGATGCCAGCTGGTCCTCGAAGTGCACGCCGGCCGCGCCGGCTTCGATCATCGCCTTCATAAGTTCGAAGGCGTTGAGTACGCCGCCAAAACCCGCCTCGGCGTCGGCGACGATCGGCGCAAAGTAATCGATGTAGCCAGGATCGCCCGGGTTCTTGCCCTCCATCCACTGGATCTGGTCGCAGCGGGTCAGCGCGTTGTTGATCTTCTTGACCACCGACGGCACCGAGTTGATCGGATACAGCGACTGGTCCGGATACATCTCACCCGCCAGGTTGGCATCCCCCGCCACCTGCCAGCCCGACAGGTAAATCGCCTTGAGGCCAGCCTTGACCTGTTGCATCGCTTGGTTACCGGTCAGCGCCCCAAGCGAATTGACGAACGGTTCCTCGTTGATCGAGCGCCACAACCGTTCGGCACCGCGCTTGGCGAGCGTGTGCTCAACCTGGACCGAGCCGCGCAGGCGCACGACCTCGTCAGCCGTGTAGCCGCGTTTGATTCCTTTCCAACGCGGGTTTTCGTTCCACTCTTTTTGCAGGCGTTGGGCCTCAAGCTTGCGTCCACTCATGACTTGGGTTCCTCCGACGTAGATCAGTTGGGACTGCGACGCCGGCTTGCCGCCGGTCGGGCATTGAAGCGAAGCGTACGGGCAGATCTGCGGCGCGGCAAGTCAAATATCTTATATAAGACATCTAAACATGCTCAATATCTTCAATGCGTTACACGGTCTATTCGGCATTGTGAAAGACAAATCATTGCTGCGAAACGACGGCTGCTGCCTCGCAACAGCTTCTTCCCATGATGAGAAACGCTCCTGAAATCGATGAAATGCGGCGAATCGACCAAGGGTGCAGATTGCACCGTCGCCTGCGCGCCAAATGACTGCTTGCCGCCGGCGCCGGTCTTCGATGCCCCGCCGGGGGGCTACGGATGCAGTCGCCGCGCGCAGACGATGACGCCGTCGCGATCAGCGTAGATCCAGTCGCCGGGCCGGACGCGCACGCCGAACACGGTCACGAACAGATCGCGCTGGCCTTCCCCGCGCTTTATGGAACGACGCGGCGTCACGTCGAGCGCCCGAACGCCGAGCGCACAGCCGTCGATTTCTTCGACATCGCGAACACACCCGTACACGATCACTCCCGCCCAACCATTGTCGGCGGCGCTGCGGGCCAGATTGCCGCCGAGGACCGCGCACCGCGCACTGCCGCCCGCGTCCACCACCAGTACTTCGCCGTTACCGGGCTCCTTCACTGCCTGCGCAAGCAGCGCGTTGTCCTCGAAAAGTTTGATCGTGCGCGCGGCCCCGCTGAATCGCCGGCGCGCGCCAAAGGACAGCAAACCCGGCGCCATCACCTGCAGTTCACCGGTTTCGAAGAGCGCTTCGTGCTCGTCGCAAAGATCCGTGGTTGGAGGAAAGCTGTTCATGCCTGAACTCCCTGCCCGGAAGCTCGCAGACGCCGGGTGCCGACGCCTACTGCAACCGCCAGCAGCAGCGCCCCGATCTGCAGGACCGCGACGCCCAGCAGCGGCGCCGCATAGCGGCCCGCGTCGAGCATCGGCCCGAAGACCAGCGGCGCAATAGCCAGCCCGACATCGAGTCCTGAATAGACGAACCCATAGACGCGCCCATAGGCCGTGGCGCCGAACTGAGCGGTCGCGGCACGACGTACCAGCAGATCACGGCTCGGTCCGGACACGCCGACGCCGATACCGATCAGTCCCATCAACGGCAACACTGCGATTGCCGGCGCCAGTCCAGAGGCCAGCGCCAAAGCAGTCAGCGCGGACATGGTCAGCGCCGGAGCAATGACGAACTCGCTGTCCTCGAAGCGCGCGGCGATGAACCCACCGAGCAACATGCCGAGCGCACTACCAAGCAGATAGGCAGTCAGACCAACGCTGGCCAGCGGCAAGGCCAGTGCATAGACTTGATTCAGTATCGCTGGCGCGTAGTTTTGCAGAACACCGAAAGCACACGTGGTGATCAGGAAGAACGCGAAGCACAGCCAGACTGCGCTGCTGCGCAGGAACGAGAGCGCGCCGTTGGCTGCAGTCGCGGTGCTGCTGCTTTCGGTCGCTACCACGGCACTGGCCAGAACCCGTCGTCGCAACAGCAGTAACGTCAGTACGGAGAAACCCAGTGCCGCCGCAACCAGCGCTGCGCTGCGCCAGCTGCTGGCTGCAGCGACCCCCGCCATGACCACCGATCCCGCCGCCCAGCCAAGATTGCCGGTCAGACCGTGAACCGAAAACGCGTGACCGAGCCGCGTGGTCGTTACGCGCCGGTTGAGAATCGTGAAGTCGGCCGGGTGAAAGATGGAATTGCCGAGGCCGGCGACGATCGCCGCGGCTACCAGACCGCCATAGCTCCCGGCCACCGACAGCACCAACGCCGACATCGCCAGCGTACCCACACCGAAGAAAAGCACCGGCCGGGCACCGATACGATCGACAATGAAGCCGGCCAGTGCCTGGCCAATGCCGCTGACGACAAAGAACACCGTCATCAGGAAGCCGGCCTGCGTATACGACAACCCGAACTCCGCCATCAGCCATGGGAACAACGGCGGCAGCATCAGGTGGAAGAAGTGCGACGTCCCGTGCGCCAGCCCGATCAGGCTGATGACCTCGGCGTCGCGAGACGCAGCCGGTTCGCTGGGTACGGCATGCATGTCGGGCAATGTAGCAAACGCTTCGGCCGCGGATAATCCGAGCGCGGGTCTACCGCGACCGGCATCAGCCCACCGCCCACGCGCCGCCCCAACGATGCTCAAGCGTTCGCCGCTCCGTCGCCTGCCGACTTTATTGTTATTGGTCGTCGTCGGCCTCACCCTCTCGACGCTGCTGCAAAGTGCGGCGGCGTCGGACGTCAGCCGGACGGCAACCATCCGGCTGATCGCCTTCAACGACCTGCACGGCCACCTCGAGCCAGGTGACAACGCCATCAGCGTGTTGGATTGGCGGCAACCAGGACAACGCTTTTCGGTTCGCGCCGGCGGAGTCGCTCACCTGGCCACGGCGGTGCATCGGTTGCGCGCGGAGGTCCCCGCCAGCGTGCTGATTTCCAGCGGTGATCTCGTCGGCGCCTCGCCGTTGCTCAGCGCGCTGTTTCGCGATGAGCCGACGATCGAAATCATGAATGCGCTGGGCCTGGATCTCAACGCGACCGGCAATCACGAGTTCGACCAGGGAGTTGCCGAGTTGCAGCGTCTGATCGGCGGCGGTTGCGCGCTGACGCCGCGCGGCGCCGCGACGACCTGCGCCAATCCCACGGGTCGCTACGATGGCGCGCGCTTTCCCTTCGTCGCCGCCAATATCGAGGACGCCGATGGCAATCCGTTGCTGCCGCCGTTCATCGTCAAAACCATCGATGGCGTGCGCATCGGCTTCGTCGGCGCGGTCACGCGCAGCACGCCGGGCATCGTCATGCCGGACGGCATTCGTGGCTGGCGCTTTGGCCACGAAGCGCCCGCCCTGAACCGCTACGCTCGCCAGTTGCACGCCGACGGTGTCAAGGCAATCGTGGCGGTCGTGCATGAAGGCGGCGAAACCGACGGCTCGTTCAACGACTGCGAAAACCCGCGCGGCAGGATTTTCGAGATTGTTAGTGAGCTCGATTCCGCAATCGACATCGTGCTCAGCGCGCACACGCACCGCGGTTACAACTGCCTGATCGGCGGTCGCGTGGTTATCCAGGGCGCCTCGTTCGGCCGCCTGCTGTCGGTGGTCGACCTGACGATCGATCGCGCCACCGGCTTGGTGCGGCGTGACCTCACACAGGCGCGCAACGTCGTGGTCGCCAACGGCCTGAGCACCGAGGCCGCTCTCGATCCAGCCTTGCCGACGTTCCCGGCCGATCAGCAGATCGCCTCAATGCTCGTGCACTATCGCGAGCGAGTCGCGCCATTGGCCGATCGACCGGTCGGCCGCATTGCGCAGACGATCAGGCGCGAAGCTGCGAGCAGCGGCGATTCCGCCGCCGGACGCCTGATTGCCGATGCGCACCTAGCCGCAACGCGCGCTAAGGGCGCCGTGATCGCCTTCACCAACACTGGCGGCATCCGCACCGATCTGCAACATCGGCCGCCGGCGGGAATCGTTACCTATGGCGACGTATTCTCGATGCAGCCATTCGGCAATACGTTGGTAACAATGACGCTGACCGGTGCGCAACTGAAGGCGCTGCTCGAATCGCAGTGGCGCGGCGCTGATCCGCAGCAACCGCATTTCCTGCAACCTTCGGCCAGCCTGCGCTATGCATGGCGCGCCGACGCACCGCCAGGACAGCGCGTGCCGGTCGAACTGATTACCGTCGACGGCCTGCCGTTGCGACTTGATGCACCATATCGCGTGACCGTCAACAGCTATCTGGCAGGCGGCGGCGATCGCCTGCGGGTCTTTCTTCTGGGAACAGACCTCACTGGCGGCCCGCTCGATGTCGATGCGCTGTCCGATTACCTGTCGCGCCAATCGGCCGAGGCGCCGCTGCGCGTCGATCCGCTGCCGCGCATCGTCCAGCGGCGCACCGCGGTCGATGCGACCTCGGTGAGATAATCACGGCTGTCCCGGCAGAAGGTCCCGCCATGCGTCGAAATCGTCTCATTTCCCGTGCCCGCAATTCGGCGTCGGCCGATACGCTGGCCAAGCTCGCCCGTCGATTGTCCGAGTCCGGCAGCCGGATTGAAGACCGGCTGTGGGAGCGGCGCCTGATCGAAGCGGTCAACGACCGCATGGCCCGTGGCTTCGCCGACGATATCGAGGCGGCACTGGAAGAACTGTCACGCACGCAGGCCCGCGCCTACGACGATCTTGCCGATCTGGCCGAATCCTGCGCGGAGAGCGCGACGGTGGACATCGACGGCCAGCCGCACGATGCGCTGCTGCTGACGATTCCGTTGCTCGCCTGGTCGCGCTACCGACTGCCGGCCACGTCGTTGGCGCCGGCTTTGGTCGACGCGATCGGCGCTCACATCGCCGGTCATCTCGCCGCGCGCAGCACGCGCATCGCCGTGGCCGATCACCTCTATTCGATCGATCAACTGCCGGAATCCTTCGGCGAGGTCAATGACGTTGCGCAGAAGCTGTTCGTTGCCGCGGTTGCCGGCAAACGCAAGAAAGTCGACAGCAAGAGCCTGCGCGAACCGGTGATGATGCTCGCCGATACGCGCTATCTCCTCGCCGCTCTCATCACGCCGCAGGGCGCACCGCTGTATCACTGGCAGGAGACGGGCGTCGACCCGGATGCCAAGATCGCCGCGCAGACGGCGTTTCGTGAACAGGTCGGTGCGGTCCTGGCGCCGCTGATGACCGGCTGCCGGTACCGGGTCCTGGCGCCGAACGCCTTTCACGCCGCGCTGCGGCAGGCGGACCGCGAACTGCGCGAATTCTCGGTCGAGGCCGCGGTTTCCTATCTCAAAGTCGCCTACGACTTTGCGCCAGGCACGCTACAAGCGACGCTGGCGTCGTTCGAGGACAAGGGAATCGAGGAATTCCGCATTGGCATCGGCCGCAGCAGCGACGAGGACGCAGTCATCGAAGGCGTGGTCTGGCCCCTGCTCGGCGACGAGGAGGAACGCGCGCAGGAGGAGATTGACGCGGCGCTGCGCCGGCTTGGCGTCAGCCGGATCACGGCCCATGCTCACCGTTTCCCGCTCGAATACTGCGACGACTGCGGTGCGCCGATGTTTCCGAATCCCGCTGGCCATTCCGTGCACGCCGAACCGCCTGAAGACGCGGTCGAGCAGCCGACAAGCCCGTTGCACTGAACGTACAGCTCCGGGTCGACCGGGTCGGGCGCACCGAGCCTGCGCGGTCACCTGGGTTCCGCCAGCTACTGTCTACGCATGATCGACGGCTGCACCGCAACTTCTTGGCGCCTCGTCAGCGCGCACGCTGCAGTACGGAGGCGTAATTGGCGACCGCCGAGCCACCCATGTTGAAGACGAGGCCCAGTTCCGCGTCGGCGACCTGCATTGCCTCGGCGCTACCCGTCAACTGGCGCGCGGCCAGGACGTGCATCGACACGCCGGTGGCGCCGATCGGGTGGCCTTTGGCCTTCAGTCCGCCCGAAGGGTTGACCGGCAAACGGCCGTCGGCGCAACTGAT
>JBFINI010000172.1:0-6832 GCA_041611275.1 Burkholderiaceae bacterium | reverse complement strand
TGCGTCGGCATTTCCGGTGCCGGCGAGCGGGTAGGCGGTGCCGTGGTCGACCGAAGTTCGGACGATCGGCAGGCCGAGCGTGACGTTGACCGCATGACCAAATCCGAGGTGTTTCAAAACCGGCAGGCCCTGGTCGTGGTACATCGCCAGCACGGCATCGAAACGCACCAGCTGCGCCGGCACGAACAGCGTATCGGCCGGCAGCGGCCCGCTGGCGTCGATGCCGCGCGCGCGCGCGGCGGCGATCGCCGGCGCAATCACGTCAATCTCCTCGCGGCCCAGATGCCCGCCTTCGCCGGCGTGGGGATTCAGGCCTGCGACTCCGATGCGCGGCCGCTCGACGCCGAAGCGGCGGCGCAGGTCATCGTTCAGCACGTCAAGCGTGGCCGCCAGTGACTCGGCGGTGATCGAGCGCGGCACCTGGGCCAGCGGCAGATGGGTGGTGGCCAGTGCCACGCGCAGCAGCGCGCCCGGCGGTCCGCCGACCAGCAGCATCACCAACTGCGGCGTTCGGGTCCGTTCGGCGAGGTATTCGGTATGGCCCGTGAACGCCACGCCGGCATCGTTGATCACGCTTTTCTGCACCGGCGCGGTGACCATCGCCGCAAATTCACCACTGAGGCAGCCGTCGATGGCGCGGTCGAGCAGTCGCAGCACGTAACGCGCGTTGCGCACATCGAGCTGGCCAGCGGTGACCGGCGCTTCGGCTTCGACATGTTCGATCGCGGCCTGCGATGGCAGCGGCCAGGCGATCCGACAAACTGACGCCGTCGAGCGCAGCAGCTCGCGATCGCCGAGCAGCACAGTGCGCACCGGCGAGGCGACGGCTGCGGTTACGGCGATCTGCGGGCCGATGCCGGCGGGCTCACCGGTGGTAATGACGATCGGTGGATTCATCGGTCGGCGCCGACTCCCGGTCGCAGCGTGGTCGGGAACAGGCAGAAACGAAGCGGCAGACCGGGTCCTTCCGGAAACTGAAGTGCCTGGCGCCGCTGCGCGACGACAGCGGTTCGGGCGGCGTGATCAGCCCTCCTCGAGCCGGTATTCGACATACGTGCGGTCGCGCAGCTGGCGGATCCATTCCAGATAGGCCTCTTCCGCCTTGCGTTCGCGCAACGCCAGCCGCGCCGCCAGGCGATTGCGCTCGATCGGCGATTCTTCCTTGCGCCGCTCGACGACCTGGATCAGGTGCCAGCCGAATGGCGTCGACACCGGCTGACTGATCTCACCCGGCTTCAGCGTCGCCATTACCCGCTCGAATTCCGGCACGGTGTCGCCGGGATAAAGCCAGCCGAGATCGCCGCCGCGGGTCGAACTGACATCGACCGAATGCAGGCGCGCCAGTTGGCCGAAGTCCTGTCCGCCCTTGAGCGCCCGCTCGCGCAGATCGAGCAGCCGACGGCGCACCTCCGTCTCCGGCGTCAATTCGGAGACGCGCAGCAGGATATGACGCGCGCGCGTCTGTTCGACGGGGCCGGTGGCCAGCCGGCTTTCGGTCGCATCACGCCGGCCGACCAGCTTCAGGATGTGAAAGCCGCCGGGGCTGCGCACGATCGGCGCCAGTTCGTCCGACTGCAGACCCTTGACGGCGTCGAGAAACAGATTCGGCAATCGTTCGGCTGTGCGCCAGCCGAGTACGCCGCCTTGCAGCGCCTCGGGCGCGTTAGAAAAGCTGGCGGCCAGTCGTGCAAAATCGGCGCCGCTGCGCAGCTGCGCGATCAGATCCTCGGCCTGCTTGCGCGTGGCCTCGATACGATCCGTCGACGCGTTATCCGGCACTCGCAGCAGAATCTGAGCGATGTTGTATTCGACGCTGCCGGCCGTCACGCCGACCTGCTCGGCGAGGAAATTGTCAATCTCGCCTTCGGAAATCTGGATCCGGCTGTCGACTTCGCGTTCGCGCAGCCTCGTCATCAGGATGTCATCGCGCACGTCGTCACGGAAACGCGAAAAAGAGATCCCCTGCTCCGCCAGCCGCTCACGGAACTGCGGCAGGCTGGCGTTGTTCTGCTCGGCGATACGCGCGATCGCCGCGTTGACCGTTGCATCATCGACGCGCACGCCAGTCTCGCGCGCCGTCTGGATCTGGGCCCGGTCGACGATCAGGCGCTCCAGCACCTGCCGACGCAGCGCCTCGGCCGGCGGCGGCGTGATGTTCTGCCGACGCAATTGCGCCACGGCAATCTGCATCCGTGCGTCGAGCTCGGACTGGGTGATCGCCTCGTCATTGACCACCGCGACGATGCGGTCGAGCGGTCGCAGCGAGGCCGTCTGCGCGCCGGCCACCGCCAGCCAACCGACGGCAAGGACGAGAGCAAATACGATTCGAGTCAACAAATCCTTCATCCTATTCATAGTCCTCGTAGCGCCCGACCGCGGTGGTTCGCGGCTCGATCGCCTGGTAGCCGGGGATGTTACGCCGCAGCTGTTCGACCGGACTGGTGCCGACGCTGGCCAGGCCGTTCAACTGCAGCTGCAGGAACAACGATGTGGTCGCCGTCTGCCCGATGGTGGCAAACCGCTGCGCGACGACACGCAGGGCCCAGCAGTCGTCGCGGTACTCGACGCCGGCCAGTACCTCGACCCAGCGCTTCTCGCGCAACGAATAGTTGGCGCGGCCCACGCCGTACCAGCGTTCCGCAATCGGCCATTGGCTGGCCACGTCGACCTGCTCGATCTCATCGAGTTTGAAACGATACGCAAGATTGAGTACCGAGCCGGGCCGCGGCTGCCAGCGCAGTGATGCTGCCGCGCGCACCAGCCTTCGCTCGAGCGTCGAATGCTGCACGGCCACGTCGGTGATCCAGTGCCGGGCGATTGTGCCGCGCAAGGCAACCAGCACATCGGACTCCGAGCCCGAACGCGTCGTGCCACCCGGGAGCGTCACCCGCTGCGGCGAGAAGTAGAACCGCTGGCCGACGGCCGCACGCAGCCGTTCGGCGCCGGTCGCCGGATCGAGCACGCGGCCGACGAGAGCGGCTGTCAGCTGATTGCTCTCCCCGATACGGTCGGCACCGGAGAAGAAATTCTCGGTGAACAGTTGAGTGAAGTTGAAGTCGGCCACCGCGCTGTCGAAGTTCGGCAGCTGCGACTGATCGCGGAACGGCACGTAGGCGTAGTACAGACGCGGCTCGAGCGTCTGCAGCGACGATTCGCCGAACCAGCGGGCCTCGCGCTCGAACACCAGGCCGCTGTCGACCGAAGCGATCGGCAGCTGGCGGCTCGGTCGCGCCTCAGGGCGCACGGCCTCATCGAGGCGATACCAGGTCGCGTGCCACTGCAGCTTCGGCACCAGGAAGTAGCCCGGCGCGCGCAGCGGATAGGCAAGGGTCGGATTGACCACCATCCGCGAGCCGTCCTCGAACGAAGGATGCTCGAAGCGCGTGACTTCCATCGCCACACCGGCATCGAAGCCGGCCAGCGGCGGACTGGCGGCGCTGAACGACAGCTGGGGCACTCGCTCGTAGGGCTTGACCACAGGCGCCAGCGGATCCTGCAGCGTCTGGTTCTTGGCGACGCGCAGCGTCGTGCTCCAGCGCGGCTGCGCATAGGCGATAAACGCCTCCTGCGGCAAGACCAGCTGCGACGAGCCGACGATGTTGCGCGAGAAATCGGCGAGAAACCGGTCGTCGGAAACGTGGCTGTACAGGACGCCACCGGTCAGACCGGTCTTGCTCGCGTACTGGTGGCGCAGCGTCAGCAGATCGCGTGAGCCCCCGTAGGCGCGGTCATTCGGAATCAGGTCGTACTCGACGGTACCGCGGAAATTCGGCTCGAGATAACGGAACTCGGTGCCGAGCAGGACGCCGCGCCTGGTCATCACCCTGGGCGTGATCGTCGCATCGCGGTTGGGCGCGATGTTCCAGTAGTACGGCACGCTGACCTCGGCACCCAGCCGCGAGTTGAATCCGAGCGACGGCGCGAGCAGCCCGCTGCGCCGACGATCGCCGAGCGGAAACTGGAAGTAAGGCGAAGCCAGGATCGGCACGCCCTGGAAATGCACCGAGGCGCCGCTGGCGATGGCGACTTCATCGTCGCGGTCGAGCGTGAGGCGGCTGGCCCGCACGTACCAGGAATCGTCGCCGGGAGCGCAGGTCGTGTAGGTCGCCTCGTTGAAACGGACACGGTCGCCTTCGAGGAATTCGATCAGCTCCGACGTGCCGCGCCCCCGTTGCGGGGCGTAGGTGAAAGCGGCATCGGGCATCGCGCCAGTTCGCGCGTCGATGCGCAACTTCAGGCTCGGCCCGAAGAACGCCGTGCCGTCGCGGAACACGCGCGCGTCGCCCGTCACTTCAACCTCATCGCTCGCCACCGTGTAGGTGATGCGGTCACCGCGCAACACAGTGCCGCCTCGGCGCACTTCGGCCCCGCCTTCCAGGGTCACCCGTTCGTCGAGCTCGCCCGAGATTCGATCGGCGCGGACGAACGACGAACCTTCGTCTTTGGCCGGCGCGCGACCCTCGCCGAGCGCCCGCTCGAGGCGAAGCTGCGGCGACTCAGCGCGAACAGCGGCCGCCCACAGCAGCAGGCACAGGGCGAACGCAAGCAGTCGGCGAAAAGATCGCAATCGGTGGGGGCGCAATGCTGGCAGTTGCTCAGGCGCCTTCAGAGGGCGTAGCTATTATAGGAACCGTGCCTTCGAACTTCGCGTTGAACCGAGCAGAAATCCGTGCCAGCCGGCCGCGGCTGCGCGTCGCCGCCGCTTTCGGCGTTGCCCAGGCGAGATGAACGAGGCGAGCGATCCACGGTTGCTGGCGCTGCGGCGCTGGCTCGCGCAACTGCCGGCGGCGCTGGCGCTCGAGCCCAAGTCGTTGCGCCCGGCCTCGGCCGATGCCAGCTTTCGCCGCTACTACCGCCTCGAGGCCGGCGGCGTCGACGGCGGCACGGCGATCGCCATGGACGCGCCGCCGACCCACGAGGACAGTCGGCCGTTCGTGCACGTAGCCGCGCTGCTGCACCAGGCCGGGTTGAACGCGCCGCAGATCCTGGCGCAGGACCTCGGGCAGGGCTTCCTGCTGTTGAGCGATCTGGGCAGCACGACCTACCTGGCCGCGCTGAACGACGACAACGCAGATGAATTGTTTTCATCCGCGATTGACGCGCTGATCCGCTGGCAACAGGCCAGCCGTGCCAACGCCTTGCCGCCATACGATGAAGCGCTGCTGCGGCGCGAACTCGATCTGTTTCCCGATTGGTATCTCGGTCGGCACCTGCGGTTCGAGCTCAGCGCGGCGCAGCAGGGAACGCTGGCTGCGCTGTGGCGGCAGATTCTCGATGCCTGCCTGGCGCAGCCGCGCGTGTTCGTCCACCGTGACTACATGCCGCGCAACCTGATGGTGTCGAGCCCGAATCCGGGGATCCTCGATTTCCAGGACGCGGTGCACGGGCCGATCACCTATGACGTGGTTTCGCTGTTTCGCGACGCCTTCAAATCCTGGCCCGAAGAGCGCGTGCTCGACTGGACCGTGCGCTACTGGGAACGGGCGCGGCGCTCCGGCCTGCCGGTCGGCGTCGACTTCGGCGAGTTCTACCGCGACTTCGAGTGGATGGGCCTGCAGCGGCACCTGAAGGTGCTGGGCATTTTCGCCCGCATCCACTATCGCGACGGCAAACCGAACTATCTCGGCGACACGCCGCGCTTCATCGCCTACGCGCGTGCGGTCGCCCGTCGCTACCAGGCCCTGACACCGTTGGCGCGGCTGCTCGATGAAATCGAAGGGGTCGCACCGAGCGTGGGTTATACGTTCTGATGGTTGATCTCGTGGCACAAACAACGAAATGAAAGCCCTGCTCCTTGCGGCCGGCCGCGGCGAGCGAATGCGACCGCGGTCCGATGTCACCGCCAAACCGCTGCTGCATGTCGGTGGCCGCCGGTTGATCGAGTGGCAGATCGAGGCCCTGGTGCGCGCCGGTGTGCGCGAGATCGTCATCAACACCGCACATCTCGCGGATCAGTTCGAACCGACGCTGGGCGACGGCCGACGCTACGGCACCACGCTGACCTACTCGCGCGAAGGCGCATCCGCCGCCGAGGCACTGGAAACGCTGGGCGGCATCGTGCAGGCGTTGCCGTTGCTGGGCGCGGCCCCGTTCATCGCGGCGAGCAGCGACATCGTCACCGACTTCGATTACTGCACGCTGGCCGCACCGCTGGCGGCGATCGCGCGCGGCGCCGCCGATGCGCATCTGGTGCTGGTGGATAACCCGCCGTCGCATCCGCAGGGTGACATGGGCCTGGCAAGCGGGCGGATCACGATGAAACAGCCCCACCTGACCTACGGCAACGTCGGCATCTTCTCGCCAATGCTGTTCCACGGCCTGGAGCCGGGGCGCGCCAAGCTGTTCCCGTGGCTTTATCGCTTCGTCGAACAGGGACGGGTCAGCGGCGAACGCTTTGCTGGCCGCTGGCACAACGTCGGCACGCCGCAAGAGCTCGATGCGCTGGACGCGGAAATGACCGCCGCGCTCGCACCGCGCCCATCGGCGGCTGCGCCCCGCTAAGCACGATGCATAAGGTCATCATCATCGGCGGCGGGCCGATCGGTCTCGCCTGTGCGGCCCTGCTGGCGCAACGGGACATCGGCACGGTCGTCATCGATGCACGGCCGCTCGAGCAGGCGCGCCACGATGGGCGGCTGCTGGCGCTATCGCGCGGCACCTGGGCGATCCTGACACCGATTCTCGGATCGACGCTGCCACCGCGCGCGCCGATTCGCGAAGTTATTGTCAGTTCGGCCGGAGACTTCGGCGCAACCCGCATCACAGCGACCGACTTCGACGGCGCCGATCTAGGCGCCACCGTGCGCTACGGTGAATTACTGGTGGCATTGGC
>JBFINI010000171.1:0-6859 GCA_041611275.1 Burkholderiaceae bacterium | reverse complement strand
CGATGCGCAACGGAACAAGGGAATCGGCATCGCCGGCAAGGAGGGCGATCCGGTCGTCGCCTCTGCTGACGGACAGGTCGTCTACAGCGGAAGCGGCCTGCGCGGCTATGGCAATCTGGTGATCCTCAAGCACAACGACGACTTCATTTCGGCCTACGCGCATAACCGGCAGATCCTGGTCAAGCAGGGTCAGGTGGTCAAACGCGGACAGCGAATCGCCGAAGTGGGCCGCTCGGACACGACGCAACCCAAGCTGCATTTCGAGATTCGCCGGCAAGGCAAACCGGTCGATCCGCTGGCGTACCTGCCACCGCGTTGAGATCGCGTTTTCCGCGAGCTGGCGCTGACGCGTGGTCAACGCGAAGTCGTCGATGACGCCGACGCTGGTGTTCGACCTGGAAACGGTGCCCGACGTGGGCGGACTGCGCCGGCTGCGTCCGCAGTGGCAGTCGCTCGATGATGCCGAGGTCGCCGAGCGCGCGTTCGCCGAGCGGCGCGAGAAAACCGGCTCGGATTTCCTTGCGCATCACCTGCATCGCATTGTCGCCATCGGCTGCGCCTTTCGCGACGCACAGGGCTTCCGCGTGCGCTGCCTCGGCAGCGAAAGCGATGACGAAGCCAAACTCATCGCCGATTTCTTCAAGCTGATCGATCGCTACACGCCGCAGCTCGTCAGCTGGAACGGCGGCGGCTTCGACCTGCCGGTACTGCACTACCGTGCGCTGATGCACGGGGTGGCCGCGCCGCGCTACTGGGAACTCGGCGACGAGGAGCGCGAGTTCAAGTGGAACAACTACATCAGTCGCTATCACACGCGCCATATCGACCTGATGGATCTATTGTCGCTGTATCAGCCGCGCGCGGCAGCGCCCCTCGATGAGGTCGCCAAGCTGGCGGGATTTTCCGGCAAGCTCGGCATCGACGGCGCCAAGGTATGGGCGGTTTTCCAGAAGGATGGCCTCGAGCGGATCCGCGCCTACTGCGAAACCGACGTTGTCAACACCTATCTTGTCTATGTCCGCTTTCAGCGGTTGCGCGGCCTGCTGTCCGAAGCGGCCTGCGCCGAGGAAGAAATGCTGGTCAGGGCGGCGCTGACGCAGGCGCCCGGCGAACACTGGCGTGAATTCCTAGCCTCCTGGCCGGAGCGCTGAGGCGATGGACGAGATCGTCGTCCAGGTCGACTCGCTCGACCTCGACGGGCGCGGTGTCGCCCGCCACGAAGGCAAGGTCGTCTTCGTACCCGGCGCGCTGCCCGGTGAACGGGTCCGGGCCGAGGTCATCGGTCGGAAACCGAAGTTCGATCGCGCCCGCCTCTTGGAAATCCTGCAGGAAAGCGCGCTGCGCGTACGGCCGATGTGTCCGCATTTCGGCCTGCATCCGGGCGCATGCGGTGGCTGCTCGATGCAGCATCTGGAACCGCGGGCGCAGCTCGCCATCAAGCAGCGCGTGCTCGAGGATGCGCTCTGGCATCTGGGTCGCCTGCGCGCTGAGCGCGTGCTGCGACCGATCGAAGGAAGCCCCTGGCGTTATCGTCATCGCGCCCGCCTGGGGGTGCGCTACGTCCCCAAGAAAGGGGGCGTGCTGGTCGGTTTTCACGAGCGGGCGAGCAGCTATGTCGCCGACATGCGCCAATGCCATGTGCTGCCGGCGCGTGTGAGCGATCTGCTGGCGCCGCTGCGCGCGTCGATTGGTCGCCTGTCGATGCGCCAACGGTTGCCGCAGATCGAGGTCGCGGTAGGAGAGGTCGGCGGCGTTGAACGGATCGTCCTCGTCTTGCGTGTGCTGCAAACGCCGACCACCGAAGACCGCGCGGAACTGGCAAGCTTCGCCCGGCGGTACGACGTGGCGATCTGGCTGCAACCGGGCGGGCCGCGGTCGGCGGCGCCGATGGATCCGGAGCAGGCGGTCGACCTGGCCCTTGCATTGCCGGAATTCGATCTTGAGCTGCCGTTTCAACCCACCGATTTCACCCAGGTCAATCACCGCATCAACGAAATCCTCGTGCGCACGGCGGTTCGGCTGCTCGAACCGGCGGCCGGCGAGCGGGTGGTCGACTTCTTCTGTGGCATGGGCAATTTCACGCTGGCGTTGGCCCGGCGCTGCCTCGGCGTACTTGGCATGGAAGGCAGCCCCGAACTGCTGGCACGAGCGGGCGGCGCGGCAAAGCTTCACGGGCTCGCCGATCGAACCCGCTTTGTCGAGGCGAACCTGTTCGAATGGAGCGATGCCGACTGGCAGGCGCTGCAGTCATCGTTCGGCGCCGTGGATCGAGTGCTGATCGATCCGCCGCGCGAGGGTGCGCTGGCCGTGGCGCGCACGCTGACGAGGGCGTCGCCGCGGCCGCGTCGCCTCGTTTACGTGTCCTGCAATCCAGCCACGCTGGCTCGCGATTGCGCGGTGCTGGTGAATGAAGGTCAGTGGAGCCTTCGTGCCGCCGGCGTCGTCAACATGTTTCCGCACACGTCGCACGTCGAGTCGATCGCCATGCTTGAGCCGTCCGACCGGGGGCCGCCATCGATGGCGACGGCGTGTTAACATCTCCGGTTCAAGAAACGCCGCAAACTCTTCATCTATCAAGCTTTTTTGTGCGCATCGGGACCGGATAGCGACCGGACCGGCAGCGTGACGCGGCAAGCTTATCGACGACGATCCGAGAAAATGGCCATTGAACGTACGCTTTCCATAATCAAGCCCGACGCCGTTGCCAAGAATGCGATCGGCAAGATCCTCTCGCGCTTCGAGGCGGGCGGGCTGAAGATTGTTGCCGCACGCATGATGCACCTGTCGCGCGCGGAGGCCGAGGCCTTCTATGGCGTGCACCGCGAGCGGCCGTTCTTCAAGGATCTGGTTGAATTCATGGTGTCCGGGCCGATCGTCGTGCAGGTTCTCGAGGGGGAGAATGCGATCGCGAAGAATCGCGAACTGATGGGCGCGACCGATCCGAAGAAGGCCGCCGCCGGGACGATCCGCGCGGATTTTGCCGACAGCATCGACGCCAATGCCGTCCACGGCTCCGATGCGCCGGAAACGGCGCGTACCGAGGTCGCGTTCTTCTTCCCGGCGATGAACATACATTCGCGCTGACGCGCGCTGGCTGACTGTGCAGAACCTGCTCGACTTCGATGGGCAGCGGCTTACCGCCTTCGTCAAAGGTCTGGGCGAGAAGCCCTTTCGCGCGCGCCAGTTGCTGCGCTGGATCCATCGGCGCGGGGCGTCCGACTTTGCGTCGATGACCGATCTGGCCAAATCGCTGCGAGCAGGCCTCGAACGCACGGCCCGCATCGCGGCACCGGCCGTGATCAGCGATTCGACTTCCGCCGACGGTACGCGCAAGTGGTTGCTGGACGTTGGCGCCGGCAATGCGATCGAGACCGTGTTCATACCCGAGGACGATCGCGGCACGCTTTGCGTTTCTTCGCAGGCCGGCTGCGCGATGAACTGCCGCTTCTGCGCGACGGGCCGACAGGGCTTCAATCGCAATCTGACCACGGCCGAGATCATCGGCCAGCTCTGGTGGGCCGAGCATGCGCTGCGCGCGCAGCAGGGATTGGCTTCCGAACACGAGCGGGTGATCAGCAATGTCGTGCTGATGGGCATGGGCGAGCCGCTGCAGAACCTCGAAGCGCTGCTGCCGGCGCTGCGACTGATGCTCGATGACGACGCCTACGGCCTGTCGCGGCGGCGCGTCACCGTGTCGACTTCGGGGCTGGTGCAGCAGATCGACAAGCTGGCCGCCGAATGTCCAGTGGCGCTGGCGGTATCGCTGCACGCGCCGAACGATCGACTCCGTGACGACCTGGTGCCATTGAATCGCAAGCACCCGTTGCGCGAACTGATGGCTGCCTGCTCGCGGTACCTGCGCTACGCGCCGCGCGACTTCATCACCTTCGAGTACGTGATGCTCGACGGGATCAACGATGCCGAGGCGCACGCGCGCGAACTCGTGGCGCTCGTCCGTGACGTGCCCTGCAAATTCAACCTTATTCCGTTCAATTCCTTTCCGGACTCGGGGCTGGCGCGCTCGCCGGCCGCTCGTATGCGCGCGTTCGCACAGGTCCTGATGGACGGCGGTATTGTCACCACCACGCGCAAGACACGTGGCGATGACATCGACGCCGCCTGCGGCCAACTGGCGGGCGAGGTGCAGGACCGCACGCAGCGGGCGAGCCGGATGGCGAAGTCCCTGCCGCCGGTCGTGGCCGCCGCCCGCTAGAGGTATTGATGAGCCCGAACGCATTGTGTCGTCTGGCTGTGGTCGCCCTGATGGGCTGGTTGGCCAGCGGCTGTGAGACGGTGACCACCGTCGGCGGCGTGCAGGTTCCGTCAGGCTCAGGCAAGAGCGAGGCCGACCCGCGCAAGCGCGCCGAAATTCGCACTGAACTGGCATCCAACTACTATCGCGAAGGGCGGCTGGCCATCGCGCTCGAAGAGGCAAACCGCGCGGTGAATGTCGATGCCGGCTTCGCGCCGGCGCATGCGCTGCTTGGGTTGATCAACATGGAGCTCGGCGATAAGCGCGAGGCTGAGGCCAGTTTTGGCCGGGCGCTGCGACTGGAGCCGGACAACTCGAACATCGTGAACAATTTCGCCTGGTTCTTGTGCCAGAGCGGGCGGGAGCGCGAGTCGATCGACTATTTCCAGCGCGCCGCGGCCAATCGCCTATACGCAACGCCCGGATTGGCGTTGCGCAACGCCGGTGTGTGCCTGTTGCGGATCAACGATATTGACGGTGGCGAACGGATGCTTCGGCGCGCGTTCGAGCTCGATGCGTCGGATCCGGTAACTAAGGTCGAGCTGGCCCGTCTGTATCTGCGCAGGAATCAGGCGGATCGTGCCGGCTTCTACTTCGGGCTGCTGGATCCGGCAAGCAGTTCGACCGCCCCGGGTTTATGGCTGGGACTTCGTATCGCCCGCGCCAACGGCGATCTGCGACGCGAACGTGATCTTGCCGCGCAATTGCGTGAGCGCTTTCCGGATTCGCCGGAAGCGTCGGCGCTGCGCCGGGGAGCCTTCAATGACTGAAGTCGAGATCAATGAACGCAAGGCGGCGGCCAATGCAGCCCCACAGACGCGGCCGGCTGCCGCGACGTCTGCGCTGGTACCGGCAGCGGTCGATGACGAGTCGTTCGGCCGGGCGCTGGCCGCGGCACGGCAGGCGCGCGGGCTGTCGCAAGGCGAAGTCGCCGCGCAGTTGCGTCTGCAACTTCGCCAGGTACGGGCGATCGAGGCCGACGATCTCGACGCGTTGCCGGAGGGACCGTTTGTCCGCGGCTTCGTGCGCAACTACGCCAGGCTCGTCGATGTGCCCGCCGAGCCGCTGCTGGCGCTGTTGGCGGCGCGCCTGAAGCCGACCGAGCCGCTGCGCACCGACGGCCGCAGTGCCGCGGCCATCAATCCCGTTCAAATGGCGGCGCGCGAGCACGCCTCGCGACTGACGGTTGTCGGCGGTTCGGTGCTCTTGTTGTTGCTGTTCGCGGTGCTTGGCTGGTGGACGATGCGCCCGGCAGTGCCGTTGCCTGACGTGGCGCGGACACCGGCCGCGCTGCCGCCCGTGGTCCCGGCCGCAACGCCGGCGGCGATGCCGTCATCGGCATTCTCCGCACCTGAGGTGCCGGCCATCGACGGTGCGCCGGCCACCGCCGAGGCGACCGGCGCCGATGAGGTAAGGATTGCGCCGACCGCGCTGCGATTCAGTTTCCGCGATCGTTCCTGGGTCGAGGTCAGGCAGGCCGACGGGACTACGCTGATGTCCCGCCTCAATGATGCCGGCACGCAGGAAGTGCTGGCCGGCACGCCGCCGTATACGCTGGTCGTCGGCAATGCCTCGCAAGTCGATCTCGAATTTCGCGGCAGACCGGTCGACTTGACGGCAGTCGCCAGCCGTGAAGACGTCGCGCGATTGCGGCTCGAATAGGCGAGGCATGAACAGCCCCGAATCGTCGCTGCAGTGCTTGCCGCCCGCAGCTGGACCCGCGGTGCGCCACCGCACCCGCAAGGTTGCCGTGCGCTGGGGCCAACGCGTCGTTCACGTCGGCGGCGATGCGCCGGTGATGGTGCAATCGATGACCAACACTGACACTGCCGAGGCGATCGCCACCGCGATCCAGGTCAAGGAACTTGCGCAGGCCGGCTCCGAGGTGGTGCGGATCACCGTCAACTCGCCCGAAGCTGCCGCTGAAGTCGAGGCGATCCGCGCGCAGCTTGACTCGATGGGTGTCGACGCGCCGCTGGTCGGCGATTTTCACTACAACGGCCACAAATTGTTGACGCAGTTTCCGGGTTGTGCGCAATCGTTGTCCGCCTACCGGATCAATCCGGGCAATGTCGGTAGGGGTACGCGCGGCGAAGACAACTTCGCGCGGATGATCGAAGTCGCCTGCCGGTACGACAAGCCGGTGCGCATCGGCGTGAACTGGGGCAGTCTCGATCAGGAACTGCTGGCGCGGATGATGGATGAGAATGGTCGCCGCGCCGAACCGTGGGACGCTGGCGCCGTGCTGCGCGAAGCGCTGGTGCGCTCGGCCATCGACAGCGCCCAGCGCGCGGAGACTCTCGGGGTGCGCGGCGATGCGATCGTTCTGTCGGCAAAAGTCAGTGGCGTGCAAGACCTGATCGCTGTCTATCGTGAACTGGCGCGCCGTTGCGACTACCCGCTGCACCTCGGGCTGACCGAGGCAGGCATGGGCAGCAAGGGCATTGTCGCCTCGACGGCGGCGTTGGCGGTTCTGCTGCAGGAAGGCATCGGCGACACGATTCGCGTCTCGCTGACGCCGGCGCCCGGCGAGCCGCGCACCAAGGAAGTGCAGGTGGCGCAGGAGATCCTGCAGGCCCTCGGCCTGCGGGCGTTCTCGCCAGATCG
>JBFINI010000170.1:0-6883 GCA_041611275.1 Burkholderiaceae bacterium | reverse complement strand
AGCAACGTCGGCGCGCCGGCACGGTTTTCGAGGATGAAGCTCTTGGCGTACTCGCCGGTCTGAATGCGCTCGAGCGCCTGCTTCATCGCCGCCTTGCTCTGCGCGTTGACCACTTCCGGACCGGTCACGTACTCGCCGTACTCGGCGTTGTTCGAGATCGAGTAGTTCATGTTGGCGATGCCGCCCTCGTACATCAGGTCGACGATCAGCTTCAGCTCGTGCAGGCACTCGAAGTAGGCCATTTCGGGCGCATAGCCGGCGTCGACCAGCGTTTCGAAACCCGCCTTGACCAGTTCGACGCAGCCGCCGCACAGCACCGCCTGCTCGCCGAAAAGATCGGTCTCGGTCTCCTCGCGGAAATTGGTCTCGATCACGCCGGCCTTGCCGCCACCGATCGCCGCCGCGTACGACAGCGCCACATCGCGGGCCCGGCCCGACGCGTCGCGGTGCACGGCGATCAGCATCGGCACGCCGCCGCCGCCAGCGTAGGTCGAGCGCACGGTGTGGCCGGGCGCCTTCGGCGCGACCATGATCACGTCGAGGTCCTCGCGCGGCTGCACCTGGCCGTAGTGGATGTTGAAGCCGTGCGCAAACGCCAGCGCCGCGCCCTGCTTTGCGTTGGCGTGGATCGACTGCCTATAGACGTCGGCGTGGTTCTCGTCCGGCAGCAGGATCATCACGATGTCGGCATCCTTGACCGCATCGGCGACCTCCTTGACCGTGAAGCCGGCGTTGACCGCCTTGTTCCACGAGCCGCCGCCCTGGCGCAACGCCACCGTCACCTTGACGCCCGAGTCCTTCAGATTCATCGCATGCGCGTGGCCCTGCGACCCGTAGCCGACGATGGCCACGTGCTTGCCCTTGACCAGCGACAGATCGGCGTCCTTGTCGTAATAGACCTTCATAACTCTCCTTCACTTCGCGTGTACGCGACGCTTCGCGGCGCACGTGCGCGCGAAGTGCTCCAGTTGGTGCGCGCGGCCTGGGAGCGGCCCGGCGCTGCGCGCAATATCAAAAGCCACGAAAAATCCGCTCCGCAGCCGTACATCAATTTCCTGTCGCGGCTCCTCAGACTCTGAGAATGCGCTCGCCGCGGCCGATGCCCGAGCTGCCGGTGCGCACGGTCTCGAGGATCGAGGCGCGGTCCACTGCGCGGATGAACGCATCGAGCTTGTCGGTATTGCCCGTCAGCTCGATCGTGTAGGTCCGCTCGGTGACGTCAATGATGCGGCCGCGGAATATGTCGGCCATCCGCTTCATCTCCTCGCGCTCCTTGCCGACCGCGCGCAGCTTGATCAACATCAGTTCGCGCTCGGTGTAGTCGGCTTCGGTCAGATCGACCACCTTGACCACCTCGATCAGCCGGTTCAGGTGCTTGGTGATCTGCTCGATGATGTCGTCCGAACCGGTGGTGACGATCGTCATCCTCGACAGCGACGCATCCTCGGTCGGCGCCACCGTCAGCGTTTCGATGTTGTAGCCGCGCGCCGAAAAGAGGCCAACGACGCGCGACAGCGCGCCCGGCTCGTTTTCCAGCAGGACCGAAATGATGTGTCTCATGTCAGCGCCCGCCCGGCCGTTCGAAGGGCACGGCGCGCCTCCGCGGGCGACCGCGATCAACGTGAGCGTGGGGCATGTTCATAAGTCCTCGGCGCCGAGCAGCATTTCCGTCAGTCCCCTTCCCGCCTTGACCATCGGCCATATGTTTTCGGTCTGGTCGGTAATGAAGTCCAAAAAGACGAGCCGGTCCTTCAACGACGTGAACGCCTCGCGCAACGCAGGCTCGACATCGGTCGGCTTTTCGATCCGCATCCCCACGTGGCCATAACTTTCGGCCAGCTTGACGAAATCGGGCAGCGCGTCCATGTACGAGTGCGAATAACGGCTGCCATAGTCAATCTGCTGCCACTGCCGCACCATGCCGAGGTAACGGTTGTTCAGGTTGACGATCTTTGGCGTCAGGTCGTACTGCTTGCAGGTCGACAGCTCCTGGATACACATCTGCACCGACGCCTCGCCGGTGATCACCGCCACCTGGGCACCCGGATTGGCCATCTGCACGCCCATCGCGTACGGCAGGCCGACGCCCATCGTGCCCAGCCCGCCGGAGTTGATCCAGCGCCGCGGCTTATCGAAGCGGTAGTACTGCGCCGCCCACATCTGGTGCTGGCCGACGTCGGAGGTGATGAACGCGTCACCCTGCGTGACCTTCCACAGCGTTTCGACGACATGTTGCGGCTTGATCAGCGAACTCGCCCGGTCGTACTTCAGGCAATCGCGCCGGCGCCACTCGTTGATGCGATCCCACCACGCTTTGACCGCCGCCGTGTTGCCTCGCGCCGGTGCCGCTGCAAGCTGCGCCAGAAATTCGGTCAGCACTTCCCGCACGTCTCCGACGATTGGTACGTCGACCTTCACCCGCTTGGAGATTGACGACGGGTCAACATCAATGTGAACGATCTTGCGCTGGTTCTGCGCAAAGTGTTTTGGATTGCCGATCACCCGGTCATCGAAGCGAGCGCCGATGGCCAGGAGCACGTCGCAGTCCTGCATGGCCATGTTCGCTTCATAGGTGCCATGCATGCCGGGCATGCCCACGAAGTGCGGGTCCGACGCCTTTACGCCGCCCAGCCCCATCAGCGTATTGGTGCACGGATAGCCGAGCAATGTCACCAGCCGGTTCAGCAGGTCGGCCGAATCGGACAGGATCACACCACCGCCCGTATAGATCATCGGCCGCTCGGCAGCGAGCAGCAGCTGCACCGCCTTCTTGATCTGCCCGTGGTGGCCTTTGAGCACCGGGTTGTACGAGCGCATCGCCAGCTCGTGCGGATAGTCAAACGGGCAGCGGGCAATCGTCACGTCCTTCGGAATATCGACCAGCACTGGTCCAGGCCGGCCGCTGCGGGCGATGAAAAACGCCTTGGCAATCGTCGACGCGAGATCACGCACGTCCTTGACCAGGAAGTTGTGCTTGACGCAGGGCCGGGTGATCCCGACCGTGTCGCACTCCTGGAACGCGTCCTGGCCGATCGCGTGCGTCGGCACCTGTCCGGTGATGATCACCACCGGGATCGAATCCATGTAGGCGGTGGCGATCCCGGTCACGGCGTTGGTCACCCCCGGCCCGCTGGTGACCAGCGCTACGCCGGTCTTCTGGCTCGAGCGCGAATAGGCATCGGCCGCATGTACGGCCGCCTGCTCGTGCCGCACCAGGATGTGCTGGAACTTGTCCTGCTTGAAGATTTCGTCGTAGATGTAGAGGACAGCGCCACCGGGATACCCGAAGACGTGTTCGACTCCTTCTTGCTCCAGGCACCGAACGACGATCTCGGCGCCTGTAATTTCTTCAGTTTGCGTTTCCTGCCGCCTGACCGCGGCGGTTTCCGCGCTGATTGACTGCATGCTGCGACTCCTCTCAAGGTCCACGGGAGATTGATTGGATGCCGTTCCTTACCGGCTTGTGGCCGGCGGTGCGGCGAGCGCGTTTAGCGATTTCGATGCAACGGGGTGGGCTGCTCCGGCTAATGGCTCTTTTGGTGCAAGATCGATGACAAGACTGATAACGATACTGCAGCGCATCACTCTCGGCAAACGCATTCAGCGTCTCGCCAACGCCTACGGAATCGTCCCGCAAAGGCAATTCCCCTACGGGCCTTTGCTAGCATGCCCCGCTTTTGCAGCTACGGCTGGCCAACGGGAGCACCCGTGCCCAAGGCCCTGCTTGATGGCCACCCGAGAAGAACTTTCCGAGTTCCTGGCCGGTGTCGAACGGCGAGCATTCAAGCAGGCGGTCTATGCCGTCCGCGACGATTCGCACGCGCTGGACATCGTGCAGGAGGCGATGATGAAGATCGCCGAGAAGTATGGCGATCGCCCGGCGGCGGAACTGCCCCTGTTGTTCACCCGGATCCTGCAAAACGCGATTCACGACTTCTTTCGCCGCAGCAAGGTCCGGTCAACCTGGGTGACGTTGTTCTCCTCCCTGAATCCGGCCGACGAGCCTGATGCAGACCCGCTCGAGACCCTGGAATCGGCCGACAATGCCCGGAGCGAAAGCACCGAGGCAACCTACCAGAGGGAGCAAGTCGTTGCGATCATCGAACAGGAGGTGGCCAAATTGCCAGCGCGTCAACGGGAAGCCTTTCTACTTCGTTACTGGGAGGACCTTGACGTCGCTGAAACGGCTGCGGTGATGGGCTGCTCTGAGGGAAGCGTCAAAACCCATTGTTCGCGGGCCACCCATGCGCTCGCCAAGGCGCTTCAAGAGCGCGGCGTAACACTATGAAAGAAGAGGAATTTCCCTTTCGGGTTCGGCAGGCCCTGAATGAGGGCGCCGAGCGTCTCGACTACCGGACCGTATATCGCCTGGAGCAGGCGCGTAACAAGGCGCTCAGCCGTTTGCGGCGGGCCGGACCGGCCACTGTTCGTCTGCCTGCGCTGCAATTGGCTACTGCCTCCGGCCCTTCCAGGGACGGCGGCGGGCCCTGGGCCTGGTTGCGCGGTGCTGGGTTGCTTGCACCGCTAATCGCCCTGGCCGTGGGCTTCGTCGTAATCTCCAACTGGCAGCATGAGCGCCAGATCCAGCATCTTGCGGCCCTCGACTTCGCGGTTCTGCTCGATGACGGTCCGCTCGACGCCTACGCGGACAGGAGTTTCGGTGCATTGCTGCAAGCAGAACATCGCTCACACTGACCTTGAAAATGCGTCGCGCCCTGCTGCTTGCAGTCTCTTTCGCGGCTGGGCTGCTCGCCGCTCCGGCCTTTTCCCAGTCTCGCCCGCCGGCAGAAAGCCCGCCGACCTGGTCGGCGCTGAACGGCCAGCAGCGCGAAGCGTTGGCGCCTCTCGCCGGTCAGTGGTCGACAATGACGGCGGATCGCAAGCGCAAATGGCTCGACATCGCTGAGAAGTACCCGCGCTTGTCGCCAGATGGCAAGGCGCGCCTGCATTCGCGCATGGTCGAGTTCTCGAAGCTGACGCCGCAACAGCGGCAGACGGCGCGGGAAAACTTTCAGCGTGCTTACGAACTGCCGCTGGAAACCCGCGAATCCGCAGTACAGCAGTACAAGGCACTGCCGCCGGAGAAGAAGAAGGAGCTGACGGACAAGAGCACGCGCAAGACCACGGAGAAGAAGTAAGTGAGGTCGGCTCCTCGCCTGGTTCTCGGCCGCGGCGAGCCGTGATCTCGGAGCTTCGTGTCAAGGCTTTGGCGAACGCCTGCTGTGGCGAATGACGGCGATCGCGCGGCTTCGGCACGCAAGGCGCCGGGTTTGCTATTGCGTGTTGCGGTGATGACTTACGAAGCGGTACTGCTGTTTGGCGTGAGCTTCGTCGTCGGCTACGCGCTGCTCGCCTTGACCGGTTGGACCTATCCGTTGGCAACGCCGCAACGCTGGGTGCTGCAGGCAGCGCTGTTCGTCGCCGTCGGCGCCTACTTCGTCTATAGCTGGATCCGCAGCGGCCAAACATTGGCGATGAAATCCTGGCGCCTGCACCTCGTCGATCGCTCCGGCAGTCCGCCGACGCTGCTGCGTGCCATTCTGCGATACCTGCTTGCCTGGAACCTCTTTGTCCCCGGTTTGCTTTTTGTATCTCTCGCCGGCGCCGGCATTTACTGGAACCTGCTGGCGATGACGGCCAGCGTGTTGCTGATGCTGGGTCTGTCGCGCCTGGATCCCGACCGGCAATTGCTGCATGACAGGCTGCTCGGCACCCAGGTCATTCGCGACTGAGTAGTTCCGGTCGCTCGAGTTCCTCGCTGCGCCCGGCGAACAGCGCCTCCATCAGTGTCGATTCGCGGCGGTTGATGGTGCGCAGAAACTCACCGGCCGGGCCCATCGACTTGAACGCATCGAAGCCGTTTTGCAGGAAACGGTGCAGATGACCGAAGCCGGCCGCCTCGGCCGGCGCCCGCATCATGTGCAACATGCCGGAGAGCAACGGGATGCGCGCCAGCTTTTCCAGCGTCCGGCCGATGCGTTCGACAGTGTCGATCTGCAATTTGCGCTCGGGCAGCGTCCCGGTCTCGCGATAAGCGCGCGCGTAGCGCTCCACATCGACCGGCAGCCTGATCGCCCGCGCCAAGCGGGCATCAAGCGACTCCGAGGTTTCGTCCAGTTCGACCGCCAGCGCCATTGTCTCAACCGCGCGCTCGGGCAGCATGCGCGCCAGCTTCGGCACGACCCGCAAGGCCTCCTGGTCGCGGCTTTCGAAATCCTTGGCGCCGTAAAGCTCGTCGAGGAAGAATTCGCACGCCGGCCGATAGCGCGGGGAAGCGAGCAGGTCCGGATAGGTGCGGGCGAGCCGGGTGGCCTGCCAGCGCTTGACTGCCAGCCAGCGCTCGTTCAACGCGGCATCGGTGTGCAGTTCGCGACGCAGCTCGATCACCCGTGCCAGGCCAGCCGCCAGGCGCTCCTTCGGACCGGGGGATCCGGTGCCGAACATCGTGGTCCGGCCGCTGCGACTCAGCCGTGCGCCGCCCGGTAGCCGACCGGGATCGAGCGCAGGAGTTTCTTCGTGTAGTCGTGCTGCGGCGCCTCGTAGACCGCATCAGCGCTGCCGCGCTCGACGATCGCCCCGTTGTTCATCACCAGCATGTCGTCGGCCATGTACTTGACCACGGCCAGATCGTGGCTGATGAACAGATAGCTGATGCCGAATTCGTCCTGCAGATCGAGCAGCAGGTTCAGCACGGTGGCCTGCACGGAGACGTCGAGTGCGGAGACCGATTCGTCGCAGATCAGCACTTCCGGCTGCATCGACAGGCAGCGGGCGATGGCGATGCGCTGGCGCTGGCCGCCGGAGAACTCATGTGGATACTTGTGGATGCTGTCGGCGGCCAAGCCGACGCGGCGGGCCAGCGCCACCGCGCGGTCGAGACGGT
>JBFINI010000169.1:0-6899 GCA_041611275.1 Burkholderiaceae bacterium | reverse complement strand
GAATACGCCAGCTTGAAATTGGCGCGCATCGTCGGTGTCAGCGCGTAGTTGCCGGCGATGTCGAAATGGTGCGCGGCGTTATCCGGTGGCAAGGCCACCGGCTGGTTCAGGATGCCTTGCAGGCCGGTACTGAGCGGCAGCAGGTTGCCGAGCGAACCATTGAGGCTGCCGGGCACGACGGGCCGCAGCGCGCCCGTGGAGTTGTTGTAGAACGAGCCGTAATAGCCACCGGTGAGCCCGAGCTTGCCGGCGGCGTAGTTCAGCCGCGCCTCGACCTGGCTGTGGTTCGAATTGATCGGCTCGGGCAGCAGCAGCACCGCCCAGCCCGCATTGGCGCCAGTGGTCGGGCCGCAGCCCGGCGCCGTCGGCGACGGGCAGGTCATGCCGATGCCGAACAGGCGCGCGCCGTCCTTGTTCTCGCTCTTGAGACTGACCTCGAACTCGAGTGCCGGGCCGAAGAACTTGGCGAATGCCAGGCCGACGCCCTTGCGCCGGGTTTCCAGGTCCAGCGCCGAGCCGCTGCCCGGGCCGTTGCCCAGGTGCACGGCCTGCGGCGTCGTGCTGCCGCCGCCGAGCAGCCCGGTATTGATTGAATAGGGTTCGCGACGGACGAGTTCGCCGTAGTCGGCGGAGATCTTCCAATCGCCCTGGCGTTTCCACCAGAAGATCAGCTCGCGCGTATCGAGGCCGAGGTTGCTGCCGGCAAAGCCGGTCGAAGTGCCGCTGGCGCCGATGAAGCGGCGATAGTCGAAATCGAGCAGGCCATAGGCATCACGATCACGCAGGCCGTTGTACTGGCCGAACCAGGCGCGGTCGGCCGCATCGCCGGTGAGGCCGGCCACGCCGACGCTGACCGAGGCCTCGACCTCACTGTCCTGCGCCAGCGCCGGACCAACAGCGGCCAGCACGGCGAGCGCGAGCGCGGCGCCACGAAGATCGATCTTGCGAACAGGCTTTTCCATCGTTTCGCTCCGGTGCTCAGCGGAACATGAACTGCGGTGTCGGATTCGTCGCCGACGGATTGTTCGAGCCGTGAACCTGCGTGTGGCAGTTCATGCAGCTGCGCCCCTGCCAGATGTTGACGACGTTCTTGCCATCGGTGGCCGAGGTGATCGCGGAGTCGGCCTGCCCCGGCGCCCGCGGCGGGAACACGCCGGGCTGGCCGCCGAGTGCGCCGATGCCGCCGGCCACGTGCGGCGTATGGCACTGGTTGCACAGGATCGGCGGCCGCGCCTTCAGCATGCCGGCGATGATGCTGCCGTGCGGGTTGTGGCAATACGAGCAGTCTTCGGTCACCGGCTCGTGCGCGTGCACGAACGGGCCGCGCTTCTCGGCGTGGCAGGTGTAGCAGGTGTCGTTGGTGCTGTCGCGCTTGGCGAGCTTCGGTCCGGCCGAGCCGTGCACGTTGTGGCAGTCCGAGCAGACCACCTTGCCCTCGGCAACCGGATGACGCGACGGCCGGCTGACCTGGATGCGCTGTTCCTGGTGGCAGGCATAGCAGACATCGGCCTGCGTCCGCTTGCTCGCCACCTTGTCGCGACTGGCGTGAACCTGGTGGCAGGCGCTGCAGCTGACATCGGCAGCCGGATGGGCGCTGGTCGACCACAGCATCAGCTTCGAGTTCTTCTCATGGCAGGCCAGGCAGACGTTGCTGGCCTGCGCGCCGTGCAGCCCCGCCTTGCCGGCAAACAAGCGATCGGGCTTCACCTCGACCGGATTTTCGGCGTGCTTGTCACTGGCGCCATGGCAGCTGACACAGCTCGGCGTGCGCGCATCGGCCGCCACCGCGTGCGCCGATCCTTTCATGCTGTTCTGCTGTTCTTCATGGCAGACCAGGCACTTTTCCGACGCCTTGGCATCGACCGCGGCGCGGGCATTACCGAGCAGCGCGAACAGGCAGACGCCGAGCACGGCCAGGGCATTGTGGATTCGCATTCGCATCCCTCGATAAGGCTTTGTCTACGGCGCCGATGTGCTGCCGCGCGACGGCGGTCGGAGCAATCAGCTTGCCGCAGTCACTCTGAATCAGCTCAACGCCATGGTCAATTCGAACGGGCCGATTCGCGACGCATGAACCCGTTGTTGTTGGGGCGAGGCAACTCTTCCTGCACTACCGTCAGATGAGGCGTCGAAAAAAAAGGAGGGCCGAACCGGGCCCTCCCCTTGCATCGCCACTGCGCGAGCGACTACTTCAGACCGTGGACGATATCCACGCCCTTGAAGCCGCCGGCCGCGTGACAGTCGACGCAGGTCTCCTGGACCAGCAGCGACTGCGCCTGGGTCCGGTTGCCGAACGAGGCGTTGCCGAAGCTCGTCACGTGGGCGATTGCCGCGCTCGAATCATGGCAGGCCGTGCAGGTCGCCGCCTGCGGCGAGATCACGCTGTAGGTGCGCGGATCGGTGCCGGTCACGCGCGGCGACACCACCGCTCCCAGCGGGCTCTTGTCGAGCTTGTAGGAGTCGTTGATGTGGCAGGCGTTGCAGCTCAGGCCGAGGTCCGGGTAGGCCACTTCGGCGGCGTAGTTCTCGACTCCCGCCGCCAGCGGCGTACCGGCCGGCACGGTGTTGCCGTTGGTACTGTCGATGCCGGCCGCGGTCAGGATGCCGTCCTTGCTGAAGGCGCCGAAGACGCGGTTGCCGTGCGTGAACGGATAGGTGCGGCGCGAGTTGCCGTGGATGCCGTGGATCATCCGCTTGAACTGGTACGACTCCTGCAGCTGCAGGCCGCTGGTCATCACCGTCGACGAAGCGCGCACCGCGTCGTGGCACATCGCGCAGGACTCGACCGTATTGCGTGCTCCGCCGTGGAAGGCTTCGGCCAGCGTGTTCGAGCCCGACGTGGTGCCGAGCGCGCCGTGGCAGACATTGCACTTCTCGTTGGAGACGACTGCCCGGCGCGGATTCAGCGGCCCGCTGAGCGCGACGTCCTTGAAGGTGTTCTGCACGACCACGTTGATCAGCGTGCGCGGCGTGACCTCCGGCCGCGGATCGGTGGCTGACTTCGCCTCCAGCTTCGGCTCCTTGATCTGGCCGATCGTCAGCACGCGCGCTGTTCCTCCCGCCGCGGCGATGTCGCTGTCAGCCGGCAGCGGGATGTCGATCGTGTATTTGTTGCTGCCGTCGTTGGTGCCCTTGTAGGCGAACACGTTGGCGGCGCTGCCGCCGTTGTTGTAGGCCGAGAATTCGGTCACCGCGGTCGACTGGCCGACCATGTTCTGGTAGGCGACGTACAGCCGCAGGTTGCCGAACCGGGTCTGGTTCGAGCAGGCGAGCGTGGCGCCGGCGCCGGTGCAGTCCGAGGTCACCAGGTTGTAGGCGGCGTTGTTGTTGGTCGGGTCCGAGAGGAAGTACTTGACCGTCACCTTGCGCGCGGCCGCGTCATAGGTCGCGCTCTCGATGTTCATCCTGTACTTGGCGGCGTTGTCCTCGTTCTGATTGAAGTGCACGCGCTCCGGCGACAGTGCCGTCACCCCGTGGCAGGTCACGCAGGTGTTGTTGGGCAGGGTCATGGGATCGGCACCTTCGGCGAACACGGTGTGCGTCGTGTTCCAGGGCGACCCCGCCTTGTTGTCGTGGCAGGTCAGGCAGGATTCCTTGCTCGCCCGTGTCTTCCAGTTGTCGCCCTGCGGCGTCTTCGGGTTGCTGCCGTCGTGGCAGACCGCGCAGTTGCGCAGATCCTGCGGGAAGCCCACTTCCGAATAGTCGTGCTTGCTGTCGCGGAAACCCCAGATCGTGTAGTTCTCGCCCGTGTTCTGCTTGATCAAGCGGCCAGCGTGAAGCTTGTGCACCATGACCTGCATGGTCAGCACGTTGCCGCTATTGGCATCCGTGGTGCCGGGGTTGTGGCACATCACGCAGTACTGCACGTCGACCCGGCCACCGCCGTGCAAGGCCAGCCGCTCGTGGCAGTTATTGCAGGATGCGATGTCGGCCATCACACGGGTCTGGCTTGGATCGGTGACCGCGACCGACTTGCCGGCTGAGTCGACCGTGAAATCGAAGTACGGATTCACCCGCACCGTCTCGCCGGCCCGGTTGGTGTAGCTCAACTGGATGGCGATGCGATGGGTCCGGTTCGGCTCGAAGGTCACGCCACCGGTCTTGGTCGGATCGGTGATATCGAGGCTGAACGTATACGTGTAGTAACCGTCGCTGTTGAACACCAGTTGCGACGCCTGGGCCGCGCCGGGGTTCTCGGTCGTCGCCTGCTTGGCGCTGGCCAGCACCGGCGCGCCGTTGGGCCCGACGCCAGCGGTGGCTGTCTCGGTGCGGTTGATGTAGCTCACCCACTGGTCGATGTTGCCATTCGTGCCCGGAATCAGCTTGGCGATCGCGAAGCGCACGTTGCTGACCGCCAGATCGGTCTTCACCGCCCCGTCGGAAAAAACGGTGAAGTTGACCTTCGGCGGGCTGGCCACGGTCACCGCCGGGACACCGGCGTCCTGCAGCACCTTGAAGGCGGACGTCGAGTTGGTCGATGTGTCGTTGCCGGCCACCGCGGCGGCCGCCTTGATCTTGTCAGCGAGACTGGCCGAAGGGGATGGCGTCGCCGGAGCGTCGCCACCGCCACCGCCGCAGCCGGCAATGGTTCCGACCAGCAGGACCGCAAGCGCGGCGCGAGCGAACATGAATTTCATCGGCATCCCCAGCATGTCCTACACCTCGATTTCCCGCCGTCGCGGCCTCGAAAGAACCATTTCCTGCATCAAACGTCCCGCATCGGACGCACGGAAGGGCAGGCCACCGGCCTGCCCTCCCAAGCGATACCAAACGGTCTTCTGTTCTTCTTAATTCAGACCGTGCGCGGCATCAATTCCCTTGAATGCGCCGGGCGCGTGACACCCATCGCAGGTTTCAAGCACGCGGCCAGCGTTGATGTCGCCCTGGTTCTTGGTCGCCGTTCCGCCCCAGCCGCCGAAGATGGCCCCACCAATACTGATCATGTGGGTCCGTGCCCCTTGCGAATCATGACAGGCCGAACAGGCGGCGGCCTTGGGCGAAATCACCGGCAGCTTGCTCGTATCAATCGAGCCGCAGCTGAGGTCCAGCGTAGCAATACTGCCGGTCGGATTCACGCAAGCCCCCGATGACAGCAGTTGATTGATGCCCGGGTTGGTGAATCTGCCGTTCCTCACCGAGGTACTGGTGCCGACGATGGCGTTGCCCAGCACCGCCAGGTTCTGTTTCCACGAATCGTTCACGTGGCAATTGTTGCAGTTGGCCAGGATGCCGGGATAGGCCACTTCGGTGGTGAAGTTGAGCACTTCCGAAGCCTGCCCGGACTGGCTCTGCAACGGCTTGAGGTCGTTCGGCTCGATGCGGAAGCCCGCCTTGTTGAACACGCCCTGCAGGTCGTTGCCGTGCGTGAACGGGTAGGTCCGCCGCGTGCCGCCGTGGATGCCATGGATCATGCGCGTGGCCTCCCACGACTCGTTGAAGTCGGTACCGTCGGTCATCACCGTATAGCTGCCCGCGCGGCTCCAGCTGTGGCACACCTCGCAGTTCTCGCCGTTGTTGCGCACGCCGGAATGGAAGGCGTGCTCGCCGAACCCGGGTTTCATCGGAATGCCGAGAACCGCGTGGCAGTCATTGCACCGGTCGTTGGAGACGATCTTGCGCCTCGCGATGTTCGAGGGTGACGCGCCGGTATCGAGATTGACCTCGAGCATCGCGTTCTTCACCGGCACATAGGCCAGTTCCTCGTGGGTCGTGGGCCGCGCAGCGCTGACCGGCTGGTTCGTGAAGGGGTCGAGTCTGCGCTCGGCAACCGAACCGACCATCACCACTCGCGCGTTGCCCTTGGCGCCCGCCGGCACATTCAGCGTGATCGTGTAGTTGTTGCTGGCATCGACGACGCCCCGATAGGCATGCAGGTTCGCCGAAAGATCGGTCGTGTCATCGGTTGCCTGCTCGAACAGATTCGTCGACAGATAGACCTGGAACGCGCCGAACTTGTCCTGCGGCTGATTGGTGGCGCTCAGCGGGTTCACGTACCAGCGGTAGCTGTCGTAGCAGCGCGGGATCGTGGTGCCGGCGCTGTCGGTCGTGGTGCGCGTGCCGGTCAGACCGCCGCAGCCTTCCCTCAGGTTGTAGGCGCTGCCCGTGGCCGGATTGACCACTGCAACCTTGACCGTCAGTTTGCCGGCCGTCGTCGCCGTCGGCGGCGTGGTCAGCGTGGCGCTGACGATCTTGCCTTCATAGAGCTTGGTGTTCTCCAGTTCCTGCAAGAAGTGTGCTTTGTCCGGGCTCCAGCTCTTGCCTTCGCCGTGGCAGCTGGCGCAGGTTGCGTTGGTCATGTCCGCCGCCGAGGTGCCGAGCTTCAGGTTCGTGACGTGAACCTCGAACCAGCGGGTGGTCGAGCCGGTCTGGTGGCAGGTCAGGCAGGTCTCCTTGGCGGCCACTTTCTTCCAGTTGTCGCCCTGCGCAGCCAGCGGATTGCCCGCGGCGTCTTTCTTGCTGCCGTCGTGGCAGCGCGCGCAGTTGCGCACGTTGGCCGGGAAACCGACCTCCGTGTAGTCGTGCTTGCTGTCGCGGAAGCCCCAGATGACGTAATCCTCGCCTTGCTGGTGCAAGAGACGGCCGGCGTGGATCTTGTGCGTCATCGTCGACATCGTCAGCACGTTGCCGCTGTTGGCATCGGTCGTGCCGGGGTTGTGGCACATGACGCAGTACTGCGTGTCGATGCGGCCGCCGCCGTGGAACGCCAGGTTGTCGTGGCAGCCGTTGCAGGTAGCGATGTCGACCACCTTGCGCGTCTTTGTCGCATCGGTCACCGCCACCGACTTGCCGCTCGAGTCGACGGTGAAGTCGAAGTACGGATTGGCACGCACCGTCGCGCCGGCCGCGTTCGTGTAGCTGAGCTGGATGGCGATGCGATGGGTCCGGTTCGGCTCGAACGT
>JBFINI010000168.1:0-6916 GCA_041611275.1 Burkholderiaceae bacterium | reverse complement strand
TCACCAACGACATCTATACCTACGAAGACGCCGAATTTCTGGCCCGTTCGGGCGCACTGGCTCTGGAGCGCATCCGCGGCGTACAGACGGGCGGCTGCCCGCACACGGCGATCCGCGAAGACACCTCCATCAATCAGGAAGCGGTGGCCGAGATGACGGCGGCATTTCCGGCGGCGGACCTTCTCTTCCTCGAGTCCGGCGGCGACAACCTCGCCGCCACCTTCAGCCCGGAGCTGTCCGACCTGACGATCTACGTGATCGATGTGGCCGGCGGCGAGAAGATCCCGCGCAAGGGCGGCCCCGGCATCACCAGGAGCGACCTGCTGGTGATCAACAAGATCGACCTGGCGCCGCACGTCGGCGCCTCGCTCGAGGTGATGCGGCACGACACCGAGCGCATGCGCGGCGGCCGGCCATGGGTGATGACCAATTTGAAGACGGGCGAAGGGCTCGACCAGGTGATTGCGTTTATCGAAGAAAACGGCCTGTTGGCCGGCTAGATTCTGCGGCCGCCGCGCCGCCTGCCGCTCAGCCGATGTCTTCGTGCAGGCACAGGATGTTGCCTTCGGGATCCTTGAACCACGCTGCCTTTTCCGAGCCGAGCACGCAGACGTGCTCGACCGTCTTGAAGTCGGGAAAGTCGTAGTCCTCGAAAGTCACACCGCGACCTTTCAGATCTCCGATTGCCGAGCGGATGTCGGGCACCGCGAAGCTCAATGTCGTGTGCTCGGCTTTCGTTCCCTCGGGCTTGGGAAACAGCGCGATCTCGGTGCCGCCGCAGCGGTAGATGAACTTCCCGTCGGGCTTTGCGCCCAGCGGCTCCAGTTGCAGGCTCTGTTCGTAGAACCGCCGTGCACGCGCCAGGTCTTTGACCGGCAGCATGCAGGTCACTTGCGTCTTGGCCAGCATTTCAGATCCTCCCTTTCGGTCTCGAATCCGGATTCCGGCAACCGGTCGGACGCTGCCATCGGTGAAGCCGGCACCGGTGCGGCGGAGTCTAGGACTCGGGGGTCGCGGCGGCACGCTGCGGCGTCATCACGGGATGCCTCGTCATGCCAATTGAGCCAGCAACCGTGATTCGGTCGGGGGCATGGGAGTGGGTCCTCTCACGGCGGCCGCTACGCTCGCCGCGGGAACGTCCGCCGGCCCGGAACCGAGCCCGTCGTCATGAGTTTCCGCGGCACGTCGCCACCGAGGCGACGCGTGCAAACGGCGGTCTCAATCGCTGGAGCGGGCGCCGCCCGTCACGCCGTCGATCAACCTCGACGCGGTCGAGCGGATGTGCGCGCGCTTTCCCGACCTCGATCTCGTCTTCATCGAAAGCGGCGGCGACAACTTTGCCGCCACCTTCAGCCCGGATCTGTCCGACCTGACGATCTACGTGATCGATGTGGCCGGCGGCATCAGCGCCTGCTACGTTTCGGACTGGCTGCAAGCTGGATGGTGTCCGCGGGACAATGACATTCACACCCTGACCGAGATTGCCATGCGGTTCTCCTCTGACATTGCCCATCAGCGTCCCGGTGTCCTGCTGCTGCGGTTTACGGTTGCCGGTTTGATGCTGTTTCACGGCATTGCCAAGCTGCGGTATGGGCTGGGCCCGATCGAAGGGCTCCTGTCCAGCGCAGGGCTGCCCACGTGGATTGCCTATGGCGCGCTGATCGGTGAAGTTATTGCGCCTTTGATGGTTCTGGCCGGCGTGTTCGTCCGCGCCGCCGCGCTCGTCATCGCCTTCAACATGATCGTCGCTGTCGCACTTGCGCACCCGAATGAACTTCTCACGCTGAGCAGGACCGGCGGATACGGCCTGGAGTTGCAGGCGTTCTATTTCTTCGGGGCACTGGCGATCGAAATGCTCGCCGGCAGGAAGTCCCGCTCTTGAGCGCAGCCAACCCGCTCGAGCGCTCGCTGACTCCACCTCAACCTGCGTGGTGCTGAGGCCAACCCATTGGCCCGCGCCTGCTAAGCGGGCGACGACTTGGAGCTGTCGTCTCGGGTCGTGAACTGCCGGTTGCATCGACGCTCTATGCGGGCGCCAGAAGTCCGCACCATAGGGCCGTAGCGACCATGCGTAAGGCGCCGGGCACCTGGTCAATTCTCTCGTTGAAGAGTTTCTTGAGCGCCCGACTCCGAGGCAGTGCCGATCAATCGCGGCCGACGCGCAGGCCGGCGGGCACGATGCGCTTTTCCAGCAGATCGAACGCACCCTGTATTGCCACGGCCAGCACGGCGACCGGAATCGCGCCGGCCAGCAGCGTGGTCTGATCGTTCAGGGCCAGCCCGGTGACGATGCGCTCGCCGAAGCCGCCGGCGCCGATGAACGCGGCGATGGTCGCGGTACCCACGTTGACCACGGCAGAGGTCTTGATGCCGGCCAGCAGGGTGGGCATGGCCAGCGGCAGTTCGATTTTGGTGAGGATGGCCGTCGGCCGCAGTCCGAGCGCCCTCGCGGCTTCGACCATCTCGCGCGGGATCTGTGTCAATCCGACCTGCGTGTTGCGCACGATTGGCAGCAGCGCGTAAAGCGTCAGCGCAATAAACGCCGGCACCAGGCCGATGCGCCCGGTCAGCGGGATCAGAAAGGCCAGCAAGGCCAGCGATGGGATCGTCTGGATGACGCCGGTCACGCCGAAAACCAGTCCCGCCGCGGGGCGCCGCCGCGCGGCCAGCAGGCCCAGCGGGATGCCGATCGCGCAACTCGCGGCCAGCGCCGCCAGCACCAGGCCGACGTGCTCGAGTGCCAGCCGGCCGAAGTCGGGGGCAGCCAGCCGTTGCCACAGTGTCGGCTGCGCGGCGGGCGCGGATGTGCGGGCGCTGTCGCCGGACGGGGCGGCTGCTGCGGCCAGCCAGGTTGCAGCAATCGCCGCGAAATCGCGCCCGTCGATCTCGGCCGCCGCGTTCAGGCGCCGCATCGCCTCGTCGTCGAGCCGTCCCTCGAGTTGCTTCAGTGCTGCCCACGCTTGCGGAAAGCGCTTTGGCAGGTCGGCTCGATAGAGCAGGACCGCGTCGTAGCGCGGGAAGAACCCGGCATCGTCGGCCAGCACCGTCAGCTGATACTTGTCGAGCTTCGCGTCGGTCGAATAGATGTCGATCACGTCGACCTGGCCGCCAGCAATCGCCTCGTAGGCGAGCCCGTGGTCGAGTCCCTTGGGCGGCGGGAAACGCAACTCGTAGGCGCGCGACAGATTGGGCCAGCCATCGGCGCGGCCGAGAAACTCCTGCGACAGGCCAAGCCGCAACTCGCTGTGCTGTCTCAGATCGGAAATGCGCGTGATGCCCTTGGCGCGCGCGTCGGCGGCGCGAATTGCGAGCGCATAGGTGTTGTTGAAGCCGAGCGGCACCGCCACCGCCAGGCCGCGCGCCGCCAGCCGCGCGTTCAGTTCTGCCCGCGGTGGCACCTCGGGCAGCTTGAGAATTTCGCGCGCGATCGTTCCCGTGTACTCGGGATACACATCGATGCTGCCGCTTTCGAGCGCATTGAGCAGGATCGCCGTGTTACCCAGCCCGCGCTGGTGTATCGCCGGGGTCACCCCCGGACCCAGCGCGGTCTGCGTGACGATCTCGCCGAGGATGTACGACTCGGTGAACCGCTTCGAGCCGACCTGCAGCGATTCGGTGCCCGATGCTGTGGCGATGAGCACAGCACCGAGCAGCAACGCGAGCAGAGTTTGCACCAGGATCCTCGGCGGGAAGCAATGGGTCGGGACGACGGACTCGTTGCAGTGACGGGCAGCGTAATCCAGCGCGCGAAGTCACGCAGCACGCGGCAGCGTCGACGAACGCGTGGTGGCAGCTATCGCAAGACAGCCCCGCGAACCGCCCAGGCCCGAGCCGTCAGCGAAATCGACCCGTCGGCGGCAGGCCGGATCCGCTCTCGTATGCGTTCGCGCAGGCGCACTCGCGCAGCCTCGTCCAGAGACATCGCGTAGGCAGGGGCCGGTCCCTGCCCGCCCAAAAACGGCTGCCAGTAGTCATCAAAATTCGCGAACGGCGTCGGTATGTCGATGGGCTTCACGGCAACGTCCTGCAGGCCGGCCCCGGCGAAAAGATCGGCCAGCGCTTCGGCGCTGCACAGTGGAAATCGAACACCTTCATCCAGCTTGGCCGCGCTCGGGTCGAGGGCGACCGCAGCGTCCCAGAACAAGCGCATGAGTTCCATCTTGCCCGCGTAATCCCAGACGTAAGCAGCGATCGTGCCGCTGCCGCCCGTCACGCGCGCCATCTCTGTGATCGCCGTGTCCGGATCCGGGACGAAATTCAGGACCAGTCCCGACACCACCACGTCGACCTCCGCGTCGCCGAGCGGAATCGCCGTTGCGTTGCCCTGATGCAGCGCTGCGCGGCCGGCGAGGTTTTCCGTTGCCGTGGCGATGAATCCCGCCGAAGGTTCGATGCCGGTGACCGAGCCTGGAGCACAGTGGTCGAGGATCGCGGCACAGAGCGCCCCGGTTCCGCAGCCCACGTCGAGCCACCTCAGTCCGGCCGGGAGACCCAACCACGCGAGGAACGGCGGTGCGACCTGGCGGCTCCAGCGGCCGACGTATTGCTCATAGGGGTTGCCGCGTTCCCAGACGTCGGATGCGTGTTTGGGTTCCATTCTCGATTCCTCCACATGTCGCTGCTTCGCGGGACCATCGATTACGCCTGGATCGAATAGCCGCCGTCGATTGGCAGCGCCACGCCGGTGACGAAGTCCGACGCCGATGAGGCAAGAAAGACCGCAGCGCCGGCCAGATCGCCGGGCAGTCCCCAGCGCGCTGCCGGCGTACGGGCTTGCACCCGTTCCTGCAGGCCCGGCACTTCGACCCGGGCCTTGCGTGTGAGATCAGTGTCGATCCAGCCGGGCAGCAGCGCATTGACCTGGATGTTCTCGCGTGCCCAGGCGCAGGCGAGCGAACGGGTCAGTTGCACCACAGCGCCCTTCGATGCCGAGTACGGCGTCGCATACGAAGCGCCGAAGATCGACATCATCGAGCCGATGTTGACGATCTTGCCGCCTGCCGCGGCCTTCAGGTGCGGATATGCCGCCTGGCAGCAGACGAACACGCCCGTCAGATTGGTGTCCATGACCGTCTGCCACTCGTGCAACGCGTAGTCCTGCGGCGGCTTGCGGATGCTCATGCCGGCGTTGTTCACCAGGATGTCCAGGCGGCCGTGCACGGCAACCGCCTTGGCGATCATCTCGCGGCAGCCGTCGGCAGCGCCGAGATCGGCCTGCAGCGCATGCGCCGGGCGGCCAATCGCAGCGAGTTCCTGCACCGCGCGTTCGCTCTTGCCGGCGTTGCGGCCGACGATGATGGTGCTGGCGCCGGCCAGCGCCAGGCCGCGCGCAATGGCCAGACCGATACCGCCGTTGCCGCCGGTGACGACAGCCACTTTTCCGGTGAGATCGAAGGGACTCATGGTTTCCTCGTTGAAAGAACCAGGCAGCGGCCTGCGCAATTGAGTGAGGATCGCATCGGCCGGCTGCTCGGCGATTGCCGCGAACGCGGCATCGCGCTCGGCAGCGGTATTCGGGCCGCAGTATGGGCGCAAGAGGCGAACTCGGCCCGCCGCCGTTTGACGATGCGGCTCTATCCCAATGCCACGCTGAGCGCTCGACGCATTAGCATGCACCCGAGCCGCCGGCGTTGTGCTGCCTCGGATTCGAGCCGGCCGATCTGTGGCGCGAGTTCAGTTCGCGACCAGGGCGGTGTGCGGTTCATGTCGGCGTTTCCCGCAAGATGATTTAATCCGCAAGTCAACTGGAGGGCAGGGGACATGAAACGAATCATCATCACAGTGATTGCCGCCGTATTTGCCAGCGCAGGCTTTGCGCAGGACAAGCCGCTCATTGCCGGCGTCGACGGCACTTTCGCGCCGCACGCCATGCCCAAGCTCGGTGGCGGCGTCGAGGGCTTCAACGTCGACCTGATCAACGAGATCGGCAAGCAGATGGGCAAGAAGATCGAGATCTTTGCCGGTCAGTTCTCGGGTCTCATTCCGGCCATGAACGCCGGCCAGATCAGCTTCGTCGGCGCGCCGACCACGGTGACCATGGAGCGCGCGCAGAACCTGCTGTTCTCCGAGGGCTACCTCAACACCTTCTACGCGTTCGTGGTGCTGGCCAAAGCGCCAGATATCAAGACCCTGGAGGAGCTCAAGGGCAAGACCATCTCTCTGAATCGCGGCTCGGCCTACGACAAGTGGGCGCAGGAAAACGCCGCCAAGTACGGCTTCAAGGTCGAATCCTTCGGCACCAATGCCGATGCGGTGCAGGCGCTGATCTCGGGCCGGGCCGACGTGCAGATGTCGGGCAACACCGTGGCCGCCTACTCGGTGGTCAAGGCAGGCGGTCAGACCAAGCTCGCTTCGCTGACGGTCGACCAGGGCTTTGTCTGGGCCGCCGCTTTCCGCAAGGACGACAACGCGCTGCGCAACGCTGTCGACGAAGCAATCGAGTGCCTGAAGTTGAACGGCGTACTGCCGCAACTTTACGAAAAATGGTTTGGCCACAAGGCGCCGGCGGGCTCGGCCACGGTCAGCGTGTTCCCCGGCTACGGCGTGCCGGGAATGCCCGGGCACGATCCGAAGGAGCACAAACCGAGCTGCAAGTAAGGTGCATAGCGGCGATCAGCCGATTCTCGAGGTCCGGGGACTGCACAAGTCCTTCGGCCACCTCGAGGTCCTGAAGGGCATTGACCTCGCCGTCCGCAAGGGCGAGCTGGTCTTCGTGATCGGTCCCTCGGGCTCGGGCAAGAGCACGCTGTTGCGCTGCTGCAACCGGCTCGAGGAACCGACCGCGGGCTCGATCCTGGTCGAGGGTGTCGACGTGATGGCGCCCGGGGTGAACATCAATGCGGTGCGCCGGCGCATCGGTATGGTGTTCCAGTCGTTCAATCTGTATCCGCATCTGGACGCGCTCGGCAACGTCACG
>JBFINI010000167.1:0-6927 GCA_041611275.1 Burkholderiaceae bacterium | reverse complement strand
GCGCCGGGCGTCAACCGCTTTTCCGGCACCTGGTCGCCGATCCACAGCATGATCGACGCACCTTCGGTCAGCACGCTGCCGTCTTCGAACTGCAAGGTCGGCACGCAGCCTTTCGGGTTGACGCGCATGAAATCGCGATCGCTGGCCGTCTTCTTCGTCTTCAGGCTGACCCGTTCCAGCTCGAAGGCGAGACCGGCCTCGCGCAAGGCAATATGCGGCGCCAGTGAACTGGCACCGGGGCTGAAATACAGCTTCATGGGCGTCTCCTCGACCTCGATGGTTCTGGCCGAAGAGGATAGCAAGCGCGGCAGCGACTACCCGCGCGGGTCGAGCGTGAGAACCGCCCGCCAAAGGACGCGCAGGGCTTCGAGGGCGATCCAGGCGGCCATCGTCACCAGCAGCGCGCGAAACGCCGCCGAGCCGAGCGCGGGCAGCGAGTGCACGGCCGGCCCATAAAGCCATTCGACACAGATTCCGGCAACCAGGGCGTACTTGAACATGAGCAGGCGCTCCTGGATGTTCGATCGGCAAATTCGGGCCTGGCTTGAGGCCGCACTGAGCGGCGATCAGCGGCCGGAGGGCCGCAGCACACCTGCCGGCAGCCGCAGGTCGGGATGGCGCTCGCGCAGCAGCTTCAGTTCGGCGTCGGCCTCGTCATGGTGATCCTCAGCGCGAAGCTTGACGATGTGCTCGATCCACGCCTCGGCCGTCGCCCGCCATGGCGCCTCCTTGGCGGCGGCCTCAGCCGACCGGCGCATTCCACCGATCTCTTCCCGCGCACTGCGCTCGGCGGGCGCGGCGGCTGTCGCGCGCCTATCGGCGAACGCTTCCGGCTTGGCGGCCGCGGCGACGGGTGGCGCAACAGCCGCGGCCGGAGCGGCCGGCTCGTTGCGCTGGGCCGTCTGGTCATTGCGTGCGCTGTCGCGTGCGGCCGGCGGCGCCGATGGCCGCTGTTCGCGCAGCCTGCCCTCGGACGGAACGGCTCTGCCGATCTCGGCCGCGTCAGCCACTTTTGATTCGGCCGTCGAGTCCGCAGCAGCACCGCGGGCCGCCGGCTCGGCTGCCGATGGCACGGCCACCGATGCGGTCGGCCGCATCGGTTCGGCATCCTCCACGGCCACCTCATCGATCCGGGTCGCCAGCAGCACGGCGACCGTGCCGACCAGCAGGCTTGCCGCAGCGGCCAGCGGTAATCGCCAGCGCCGCGCGCGGCCGACTGGCTGCGGCCGCGAACCGGCAGCCCGCGCGGCGGCGGCGAGTATCGCCGCCCGTGTCTGGTCGCGCGGCGCCTCGTCGAGCGCGGCGTTGGCCGCCTTGTAGTGTTTGAGCACGCGTTGATCGTTGGGGTCGGTCATCGTGAACCCTCGGCTCGGCCGGCCACGCCCATGTGGCGCGGCGGAATGCTTTCGCTTGTTCTCGCGTGCTGGTTAGCGCCGGTCATCGCCACTGCTCCAGTGCCGAGCGCAGCCGATTCATCGCATAGCGTAATCGGCTCTTCGCCGTTTCCTGACCGACGCCGGTCAGGTGCGCCACCTGATCGACCGTCATCCCCGCTTCGACGTGCAGCAGGAACGCCTCGCGCTGCGGCGCCGGCAATTGTTCAACCGCCGTCATGAACGCACGTGCCTGCGCGCGTGAGATCGCCTGCGCCTCTGGCTCGCCACGGGGGTCGGCGGCCAGCGTTTCGATCAGCGGCGGCGCGGCGTCGTCAAGCGGGTCGTTGGCAGCGGCGTCGAGCGACAGCGTGTCGCGCCGCGCGCGCCAGTGGTCGATCAAGCGATTGCGGGCGATGCCGTACAGCCAGGTCGTGAAGCGCGCACGCGGTTGGAACGCGGCGGCATTGCGCACCACTGCCAGCCACACTTCCTGCAGCAGATCGTCGGCCAGCGCGTCATTGCCGAGCGAGCGGCGCAAGAAGCGGAACATCGGCCGCTCGTGCCGCGCGAACAATTCGGCGAACGCGGCCGCATCTCCAGCGGCGTAGGCGGCCAGCAACGCCTCATCGCTGGGCGCGGTCGGGTCTTCATGAGCAGGCGGCGGCACGCGCCGGATTATCGGCGCGTGCGCGGCGGTTGCCCTTGATTCGAAACCGATTGCAATTTCACCGCCGTGGCGGATCAGCGACGAAGCCGAGCGCGCCGGGAAAGGGATCGGGCTGCTGCAGCCGTGGCGCAGCGATGATGCCCATCGCAATCAGATTGGCGCGGCTGTCGTAGCGGATCGCCAGCACCTGATCCGGCGTCGCCTGTGCGCGCTCGAAGCGAGTGAGTTCGACGCGCGAGTCCTCGCTGCGGCCATGCCCAGTACCGAGTCGGCGGGCGGCGCGCTCGCCGGCATCGGCCTGGTCGGCCGCCTTGGCCGACGGCTCGGCGGCCTCGCTACGAGAGGCGCCCGGCGCCGGGGCAAACTGAGTCACGGCCGGCACTGCTTCGCGGAACAGCGCCACGCCGATCACACCGACGTGTAGCGGGCGGCCGGTGCGCGCTGCGTAGGAGTCGGTCAGCGCGGTGAACTCAAACGCCGCGATGCGATCCTGGCTCTTGCGCCAGCCGCGGACCTCGGCGCGCTGATGCGGATCGAGCACGTAGCCGGACTGGTCCCACGACGCAGTTTGTCCGGTTACCGCATTGATGCCATCGACCGACAGGACGGCAAGCACCCGTCCGCCGCTGCGGTTGCGCAGAGTGACCGAGTAGCGGTTGCCGGGCGTGCCGGCAATCCATCGTTCGCCCCGGTGCCAGTACACGGGCAGGGTTTCTCCGGTGACGCGGTCGGTCACGGTGATATCGGCCAGGAGCGGACGCGCCTGGGCGGTTGCATTCAGCAGGGCGGCCGCGACCACGGCCAGCAGGAATCGACTCAGCATCGCTTTCTCCATCAGGTCAGCAGACATGAAGCGATAAACGGCCGCGAACGCCGAGTGGGGTTAGACCCAATGCGACGCGCTGGGCGTGACGTTCAGTGCGCGCTGCGGATTTTGGCTAGTCCGATCATCGGATCGGCATTTGCGCGCCAATCAGCGACGCTCGACTTTCGAGAGGGCGATCGAATCTTCCGAGGCTCACATCGGTGAACGAGCGGCCACCCTCAGCTGATTGATGTTGTGCCGATGCCGCGTCAGTGAGCAGTTGCGCTCTTACACTTTCGACCGTGTCTACCGTGCAAAAAACCGCGCTCGTTCTGTTCTCTGGTGGCCAGGATTCAGCGACGTGCCTGGCCTGGGCGCTGTCGCGCTTCGAGCGCGTGGAGACGATCGGTTTCGACTATTCACAACGGCACGTGGTCGAACTCGACGCGCGGCTGGGCGTGCTGGCCGCGCTGCGCGAACGCTTTCCTCAGTGGGGCGCAAAGCTCGGCACTGATCATCGGGTCGACATGCGCGAACTCGGGCAGTTGTCCGACACGGCGCTGACCCGCGATGCCGAGATCCGCATGAACGCGAAAGGGCTGCCCAGCACCTTCGTGCCCGGGCGCAACCTGCTGTTCTTCACCTATGCGGCGGCGGTTGCCTATCGGCGCGATATTCCGGTGATGGTCGGCGGCATGTGCGAGACCGACTATTCCGGCTACCCGGACTGCCGTGACGATTCGCTTAAGGCGTTGCAGGTGGCGCTGTCGCTCGGCATGGACCACCCGGTCACCATCGAGACGCCGTTGATGTGGCTCGATAAGGCGGCGACCTGGCGGCTGGCATACGAACTGGGCGGCGAGGCGCTGGTGCAACTGATCCGCGAGGAAACACACAGCTGCTACCTCGGCGAGCGCGAGAAGCTCTTCGAGTGGGGCCGCGGCTGCGGCCTGTGTCCGGCCTGTGGCCTGCGCGCCGCTGGCTGGCAGGCATGGCAGGAATCGCGCACCGCGGCGGCCACCTGACGTCGACGGCGCACGCGGCTGGCGGCGATGCGCTTTGAACACCTGGTCCAGATCAACGATCCGCTGCAGCCACTGCTGACCGCGGTCAGTCGCGCACAAATGTGGCGCGGCCTGGTGCGACGTGCCGAGAAGCCGACCGAATTCGTGCTCGCTCTCGATGGAGCGACGATCGATGCGCGCAGCCGCGACGAGGGCAGCCTGCAGCTGGCGCGCACGCTGGACTTTGGCACCTTCCGGGTACACGATCGCGTCCGCCTGACGGACGAGACGGTCAGCATCACCGATGTCGAGGCGAGCGCGAACTATGCGGCGAGCCGGCTGACGATCCGCATCGAAGAACCTGCGCCCGGCGATCTCTATCTGCGTTTTCTGTACGAGTCGGAAGAACGCAGCGAGGCGGACGAGGCCGATCCCATCGTGCGCGGCCTACGCGAGCAAGCGTACAAGAGCGCCGACATCGATACGGTCTGGCGCATCCGCGAGCTGGTTGAACGCGGCGAGCTCGGCTGACCGGTTGGGGCGCCGCCAAACGCGGCGGCTAGAGGAAGTCGGCCAGCGACACGCCGATGCCGATCGTGTTCTGCTTGATGTTGTAATCAATCAGGCTCTCGCCATAGCCGGTGAACGCCTGCACGTAGCCGCGCACGCGGCGGCCGAGCGGGAAGTGCCAGCCCAGCTGCAGCGCACCGCGCGAAGCGCCGGCGTTGTAGCGGCCAAGCGCGGAGAACGTGTGCTCACCGTGGCGATAGACACCGACGATGTCGCCATAGCCCATGTAGCGACTGATGTCCGGGTTGTCATCGTCCGCGGCGCGCTCGGGAATTCGCCACCAGGGCCGGATCAGCAACGCGAAGTCGCCGCGCTCGACGCCGAACTGCATATAGGCGCGGTTCCAGCTGCGCGACAGCGGCTCGTCGCGGCCGTTGGACTGGTGGTTCAACCCGATGACCAGCAGCCGCCAGCGCCAGCCGAGTGCCTCGAAACGGGGATGCAGCGCCAGCATCAGTTCCGGCTCGTAATCCGATTCGCGGAACGGCCGCGAACTGCTGCCGGTGTAAAGCTGCCAGTGGCTCTGCTGCGTGAAGCCCGCCCACAGGCCGGCGCCGCCGAATTCGCTGAAATCGGCCAGCTTGACCTTGAAGCTCAGCTGGAATTTCGCCTCAACCGCCTTCAGATCGAGGTCGGCCGCCAGCGGCGGCTTGGACGGCGACGTCGGCAACCGGTTCGCCGTGTCGCTGTAGCGGGCCAGCAGGAAATAGCTCGGTTTGTGTGCGCGCAGGTCGAAGCGGCTGTCGCTGCCGCTGACGCCGATCGCCCAACGCTCCTCGAGCATCGACGGCCGGGACGCAACCGGCGGGTCGGTCAGCAGCGGCGATGGTGTGGGCCGGTCCGCGGGCGAGGCGACCATGGCGGCGTCGTAACAGGCCAGTCGCAAGGCGTTGTCCTCGATCCTGGCGCAGCGTTCGAGCTCGCTCAGGTTGGCCGCGTCGGCCGCCGGAGGCAGCCCAATCGATGCAACCAGGATGAATGCGGCGAGGCCGCGGCGACGGGAAATCGATTGCATTGGCTTATTCTGCCAGCCACGCGCGGCGGCATCGCCGGCACCTGCCGGCCAAAGGCGGGATCGGTTGTCGCCTAAACCATACGGGGTACTCCATTGACGCGGTGCATCGTTGACCGTCGGCAATGGGTGATTTGATGATGCCGCCACACTGCCGGTCGACGCTGCGGCACCGGCTTGAGCCTGCCTGCCACTTGCCGTCCCAATTTCTTGCGATTACTCCAGGGGGTCAATCAGATGAAAGCGAGACTTCTTCCCAGTGTGGCCGCCGTCGCGGCGGCCTTTTTGCCACTGCTGCTGGCCTCGCCAGCGCACGCGACCAATGGCTACCTTTCGCACGGTTACGGCATCAAGGCGATCGGCATGGGCGGCGCCGGCATCGCCCTGTCGCAGGACGCGATCGCGGCGGCGGTCAACCCGGCCGGTATGGCAATGCTGGGCAACCGGATCGACTTTGGCCTGAACTGGTTCAGTCCGACCGGCCGCGAGGCGCAGATCGTTGGCAGTCCGGCGCCCTTCAACGGGACGACCTACGACGCCAACAACAAGAAACACTTCTTCATTCCGGAGTTCGGCTACAACCAGATGCTGAGCAGCACGATGTCGCTTGGCGTCTCCGTCTACGGCAATGGCGGCATGAACACCGACTACAAGTCGGCCTTCCCGCTGTTCGGTTCGAGCAATGCCGGGGTCGACCTGTCGCAGCTGTTCATCGCGCCGACGCTGGGCTTCAAGGTGGCGCCCGACCACGCCGTGGGCGTCTCGCTGAACCTCGCCTACCAGCGCTTCAAGGCCTTCGGCCTGGAGAATTTCACCGCACCTTCGGGTCCGCAGCAGTTCTCGGCCTTCCCGGGCAATGTCACCAACCAGGGCTATGACGACTCCTACGGCTACGGCCTGCGCGTCGGCTACGTCGGCAACCTGACGCCGAATTTTTCGCTCGGCCTGACCTATCAGACCAAGACGAAGATGACCGAGTTCGACAAGTACAAGGGACTGTTTGCCGAAGAGGGCGGCTTCGATATCCCGGCCAACTACGGCATCGGCGTCGCCTTCAAGCCGACCGCCGAGCTGACGATCGCCGCTGACATCATCAGGATCGAGTATTCGGGGATCAAGTCGGTCAACAACCCGTTGCTGCCGAACCTGTTCCAGGCGCCGCTTGGCACCAGTGGCGGCGCCGGCTTCGGCTGGCAGGACATGACCGCTTACAAGCTGGGCATTCAGTACGTCGTCAATCCGCAGCTGACGGTTCGCGGCGGCTACAACTACGGCGAGCAGCCGATTCCGGCCAGCGAGACGCTGTTCAACGTTCTCGCTCCCGGCGTGGTCGAGGATCACTGGACGCTGGGGGCGACCTGGACGCTGGCCAACCAGTCGGAGCTGAGTTTTGCCTTCATGTACGCGCCGTCGGTCACGATAACCGGTGTCAATTCGATCCCGGCGCCATTTGGTGGCGGTAACGTCAACCTGAAGATGAAGCAGATGTCGTT